>ONOZ01000241.1 GCA_900319595.1 uncultured Bacteroidales bacterium
ATATTGCAATCAAGAATCCGATTTTTCTCATTTTGTCTCGTTATTTTTTATTGTACTTGTATTATTTTTTTTATCACACTGAAAAATAAAATTTCTTGCGTAAAAAATTCAATAATCACGCTGATTATTCCTCTTTTCTCTAAACCATTGTTTTTCAGCACTATTTTTCATTTTGCAAAGATATAAAAAAAAATTTAAACTACCAAATTTTACTCTGTTATTTTGCCTTTATCGGAAACTTCTCTTGAGATTCGCATTGCACAAAAGTTTGGTCCACACATTGTACAATATGGTGTATGTTTGATTTTCTCAACGCCGTAATATTCCATCGCTTTTTCTGGGTCTAAACTCAAATTAAACTGGTCTATCCAACGGAATTCAAATCGTGCTTTGCTCAATGCATCATCTCTAAGTCGTGCCATTGGGTGATGTTTCGCCAAATCCGCCGCATGTGCTGCTATCTTATAGGTTATAATTCCCTGTCTAACATCGTCTTTATTAGGAAGTCCTAAATGTTCCTTAGGAGTTACATAACAAAGCATAGCAGTTCCTAACCAACCAATGATTGCCGCCCCTATAGCAGAGGTTATATGGTCGTAAGCAGGTGCAATATCTGTCGTTAGAGGTCCAAGAGTATAGAAAGGTGCGTTATGACACCAATCTTTTTGTAAATCCATATTCTCTTTTATCTTATCCATTGGCACATGTCCAGGTCCTTCAATCAAAACTTGTACATTCTTTGCCCAGGCACGCTTACACAATTCGCCCATCACCTTTAACTCGCCAAGTTGAGCCTCATCGTTAGCATCATGTGTAGAACCCGGTCGCAAACCATCGCCAATACTTACCGCAACATCGTACTGAGCTAAAATATCGCATATTTCGTCCCAATGAGTATAAAGGAAATTCTCTTCCCCATGCTCTTTCATCCATTTTGCCATAATACTTCCGCCACGAGATACGCAACCTGTCAAACGTTTAGCAATAGCAGGCAAAAGATGTTGCAACAATCCCGCATGAATAGTAAAATAATCCACTCCTTGTTCGCATTGTTCTATCAAAGTATCGCGGTACATTTCCCAAGTCAATTCTTCCGCTTTGCCATTAACCTTTTCCAATGCTTGATACATAGGAACAGTTCCCATAGGTACGGGACAATTTCTTATAATCCACTCACGCGTTTGATGAATATGCTTTCCTGTTGATAAATCCATCAAAGTATCGCCACCAAGTTTAGCACTATAAACACTTTTCTCCACCTCCTGTTCAATAGATGAGCCAAGAGCCGAATTTCCTATGTTGGTGTTTATCTTAACAAAGAATTTTGAGCCAATAATCATAGGTTCTGCCTCTGGGTGATTAGGATTGCAAGGAATAACAGCACGACCTGCGGCCACCTCATCGCGAATAAACTCAGGCGTGATTTGATAATCGTTTGTATTATTTACGTTTGAGGCGTTAGACTTATTGCCAGCGGAGACTACCCTCCCTAAATTCTCGCGTATTGCAATATATTCCATTTCCGGAGTTACTATTCCTTGTTTTGCCAACGCCATCTGGGTAAATGCCACACCTTTCTTGGCTTTCTTTGGCAAGTAAGATATAGGAAAAGCGACTTTTTGCAATTCTTTATCGGCTAACTGCTCATTGGTATAACGAGATGTAAATTCTTTAAGTTGCACAAAGTTAGTATCATCTTTATGCCAAGCCTCTCTCAATCGTGGAATACCTTTTCTAACATCGTGCGTATAGTTTTCATCACCGAATACTCCACTTGTATCATAGATATTCACAGGGTCGTTAGGTATATGCTTTCCTTCAATTACGGTATCGGTTAAAAGAACCTGCTTCATACCAACACTAATAGGAAATCTCTCTCCCTTAACGTAAATCTTTTTTATTCTATTATCTGAATTACAATTTTCCATTATTATGTTCTTTGTTATATAATATATTCAACTTATTTCTAATATCTATTTCTATGAGTTTTTATATTTGATTGGTTGCATAATTATCTGTTCTATACTTATACCCTTAGGAATTTATTTCATTCTCTTTTGATAAATATACCGCCAAATATTCTTCTGATATTGATTTTCACTTTTACCCATTTTTATTACATAGATATTCATTAACTCTATTCTTTACCTTTTTGCAAATTTACGACAAAATTATGAATTCTTATCATTTAATAAAGTTAGTTTAGAGATATTTCCAAACGCCTTATTATATTCTGTTTTATAGAACTGCAATCTGCTTTTTAATAAATAATGTTTTGCTTTCTTTTTATCATGTTTTACATGACACCCCTCATTATATATTGCGTATAACATTAGGCATGCGTTTTCATGCAATTGCTTTTCTGCTTGGCGTAACCAGTATAGACCTGTTAAAAAATCATTTTTGTCAAAATAGTAATGTGAGCCTATAATATATTGAGCATTTGCGTTACCTTGTTTTGCCTTTTCTATAATATTTAATAATTTATCTTTCATTCTAATGATATCTTAAAATAAGTTCATCATACTAACATTAGAACAATTTATTTCTACCATATGTCTTTATGTATAGTATGCTTATATATTCACTACCACTCGAGCTATTTTATAGTCCGCAAAATTACGAAAAAATGCCAAATATTTTGAAATGTATCTTGTGTTTTCTTGGAATAAAAGTATAAAGTTATTTTTTACAACTGGGATTTATCATGATTTAGATAACTATAATAAAATCAAGACCAATCATTTTGAATTTGAGGAAATTTCCTATAAATATTCTAAAGAGTAACCTACATCTAAGAAAGAGAATTTATATGTTGCTCCATTAGGTTTTAGAGATTAGAATAACTCCAATTGACCTGCAATTTCAGGCAATTCTTTCTCTTTTTTGCCAAAGAATAGTTCCATACTACCGAATTGTTTATCTGTAATAGACAAAATTCCTATATGTCCGCTTGGTGGAAGTATGCGTTTGACTCTATTGATATGCACTTGAGCGTTTTCTTTGCTCGGACAATGTCTTAGATATATAGAAAATTGAAACATATTAAAGCCATCAGATAAAAGTTTTTTGC
>ONOZ01000240.1 GCA_900319595.1 uncultured Bacteroidales bacterium
TACTAATGTATCTCTAACCAATTGTTCCCCCACCCCATTTCGCAAAGAATAGGTACATTCTTCAATGGCAATGCATTTTCCATAGTTTGTTTTACCAAAATCTTCATTTCTTCTAACTCGTCTTTGACCACATCAAAAATAAGTTCATCATGGATTTGTAGAATCATCTTACTTTTCAAATCCCTCAACTTAATATTGTTGTACATTTGCACCATAGCCATTTTTATCATATCTGCACCAGTTCCTTGTACTGTCATATTGACAGCATTTCGTTCATCAAATAAGCGAATATTACCATTCGCCGAATTAATATTTGGAAGATAACGTCTGCGTCCCATAATAGTTTGTGCAAATCCATTATCACGAGCAAATTGTATGCGATTATGAATAAATTCTGCAATTTTTGGAAAAGCAATAAAGTATTGGTCTATAAGTTTTTGAGCATCTTTTCTAGCAATTCCTAACTGCTGTGATAAACCAAAGGCACTAACACCATAAATTATACCAAAATTGACACTTTTTGCTGCACCACGCATCTGTTTTGTAACCTCGTCCAAAGGGACTCCATAAATTTTGGCGGCTGTTGCCTTATGAATATCGTGATCTTGTGCAAATTCATTACAAAGATGTTCATCTCCGCTCATAGATGCAATAATACGTAATTCAATCTGAGAATAATCGGCACTAAGTAACAAATGATTCTCGTCTGATGCAACGAATGCTCTACGAATCTCCTTCCCTCGCTCTGTACGTATAGGAATATTTTGCAAATTTGGATTATTGGAGGACAGTCTGCCTGTTGCTGTTACTGTTTGATTAAATGTTGTGTGGATTTTGCCTGTAGTTTTATTTACTAATGGAGGTAATGCATCAACATAAGTATTCTTTAATTTTGTAATTTCCCTATACTCCAAAACTTTTTCTATAATTGGGTGAGTATCTTTCAGTTTTATAAGTACTTCTTCCGCCGTTGAATATTGTTTTGTTTGAGTTTTCTTTGCTTTTTGCTCACCTTGTATATTCAACTTACCAAAAAGAATCTCTCCTAACTGCTTTGGTGAAGATATATTGAAACTTTCACCTGCCAAAGTGAATATTTGTTCTTGCAAAGCGTCCTTCTCTGTTTGCAAATCATTAGATAACTCTTTTATCGCCTGATTATCAAAACGTACCCCCTCATGTTCCATATCCAACAAAACGTCTC
Organism: uncultured Bacteroidales bacterium; assembly: GCA_900319595.1. GTDB lineage: Bacteria > Bacteroidota > Bacteroidia > Bacteroidales > P3 > Scybalousia_A. The sequence goes on from ONOZ01000240.1 coordinate 1,205, forward strand.
TTAATGGCATCTCCACTTCATAGTAAAGTTTCTCCAAACCGTCTTCTTTCAATCTTTGCAAATACTCATCTTTTATCTTGTCTGCATTCAGTATTATATAACTGTTATCTATTCGCTTTTCTGGATTAATTAGATATTGTGCCAAAACTATAGGATAATATTCGCTATTCTTATCAATTATCGCGGGTTTTATAGATTCAGATTGCAAAGTATTGTTAGTAGCAAATGAAAACAAATCCATCTCTTGCGATTGTGGGGAAGTGCTTGCCACATTCTTTTCTCTACCCTCAGTATCGCTTATAGTATTTCCGACGTAGTTAAACGTTTTATAGAATCTACGTGGAAAATTTCTAAACTCCAATTCCTCAAATAGTGCATTACAGGCAATAAAATCTGGCGTCTTTATACTAAATTCACTTTCTGAGAAATCTATTGGTACATCTATACGAATGGTTGCAAGTTGTTTTGAAAATAATGCTGCATCTTTGTTTTCTTCTATCGCTTTCCGTATGCTATTATTCTCAATTTTATCTGTATTTGCAATAATATCTTCAATACTATCAAACTGTTGTAATAACATCTTAGCCTTTTTCTCTCCGATTCCTTTAACTCCAGGAATATTATCTGAACTATCGCCCCATAATCCTAACAAATCTATTATTTGTCTAGTATTCTTTATTTCAAATTTGTCTAATATGTCTTGCGTCCTCAAAACCTGCTCTTTTGAAAAACCCGTGGCTAATTTTAAAATACTTATATTATCCTCCACGAGTTGAGCATAATCCTTATCGGGTGTAACCATATAGACATCAAAACCTGCAAGTTTTCCTTTTTTTGCCAAAGTACCTATAACATCATCGGCTTCATAACCTTCTATCGACACTTTTTTGATGCACATTGCGTCGATAAGTCTTTCTATATAAGGAATACTTTCCCGCAATTCCTCGGGCATGGCTTCTCTATTGGCTTTATATTCCTCAAACTCTTGTTTGCGAAATGTAGGAGAAATACTTTCAAAAGCAATAGCCATTAAATCAGGATGATATTTATTGATAATGTCCAATATCGCATTAGCAAAGCCCAATATTGCGGAAGTATTCAACCCTTTTGAGTTTAGACGTGGATTTTTATTCAACGCAAAAAATGAACGATATATAAGAGCAAACGCATCTATAAGAAAAAACTTTTTCATTGCAAACAATACCTTTTTATATAAATCTGTTTCGTCTTGCAAAGATACAAAAATTTTCTTTTATAAAAAGATACCCTACCACTATTTAGAAATAACTTTATTTACTTCCTCTTCGGTGATATCTTGTGCCGTCCAACCCTTTGGCATCTTGTAGTTCTTGCCATTATATTTGATATACTCGCCAAATTTTCCATTAAGGATTTCTGCTCCAGAGGAAAATTTTCGTAAAGGTTTCGTTTCTACAGACTTTTTCTTGCCCTTAACTATATCTATAGCATCCTGCGATGTTATATTAGTAATATTATCCATCTTAGGTATGCGATAATTCTCCTCTTTGTACGAAAGATAAATACCAAATCTCCCATATTTCATTTCAATAGACTCGCCGTCCAATTCTGCTATAGTCTTAGGCAAATCTTTTGCAATATCATCTTTAGCAAGTTTCTTTTCTATCTCCTGTTTGCACTCTTCAAGCGTTACGGTATAAGGGTCAAGAGGTTTTGGCAAGGAAATATTTTTATCTCCCCACTTAATGTATGCCCCAAATCTGCCTGTATTTACCGTAACTTCCTTTTCCTTATATTCTCCTAACGTTCTTGGCAAATCAAACAATGAAAGAGCCTCTTCTAATGTGATAGTAGAAATACTTTGTGAGGATTTAAGTGAAGCAAATTGAGGTCTATCGGCATCTGTACTCTCGCCAAGTTGTACCATTGCACCATAACGCCCTATTTTTGCCATTACTTTTTTACCTGTTTTCTTATCAACTCCTAACAATCGTTCTCCTTTTTGCTTTTCTGCGTTATCTTTAGCACTTTGTACCTCTTGCATAAATGGACTATAGAATTTCTCTAACATCTTGTGCCAATCCTCTTTACCCTGTGCAATCTTATCAAAATGACTTTCTACATCAGCAGTAAAATTATAGGAAAGGATATCGCTAAAATTGTTTACAAGAAAACTATTTACTATAACACCTATATCTGTCGGCGAAAGTTTACTGGTTTCTTTGCCATAATTTTCATTTTCTATCTTTTTTACTATTTCTTTATTCGAAAGTGTTAAGGTTATTATCTCTCTCGTTTGAGATGGTAACGAACGCTTTTCTACATAATCTCTTTTTTGAATAGTAGTAATTGTAGGGGCGTAAGTTGAGGGGCGTCCTATCCCTAAATCTTCTAATCTTTTGACAAGCGTTGCCTCATTATATCTTGGAGGACGTTGATTGAAAGATTGTTTTGCTACACTCTGCTCTAAAAAGACCTCCTCTCCTTCCGATATGTTTGGTATTAAAGTTATTTCTTCTTCATTATTTTCGTCATCATCCACACTTACTTGATACAATTTCAAGAATCCATCAAATAAAATAACCTCTGCTTGAGACACAAAGACATTCTCATCATTGGAAATCTCGATTGTTATAATTGTTTTTTCTAATTTAGCATCTGCCATTTGCGATGCAACCATACGTTTCCAAATCAAAGAATATAAGCGTGTCTGATAATTATCGCCTTGTATGGTCTGACGTTCCAAAGATGTTGGACGAATAGCCTCATGTGCCTCCTGTGCACCTTTACTCTTAGTTGCAAATTTACGAACTTTCAAATATTCTTTGCCAAACATAGCAGGAATAACCTCTTTAGCCATACCCAAAGCCATATCACTTAAATTTACAGAATCTGTTCTCATATAAGTTATAAGTCCCGCTTCATAAAGTTGCTGTGCCACAGACATAGTTTGAGAAACCGAGAAGCCAAGTTTGCGAGAAGCCTCTTGTTGTAATGTAGAAGTGGTAAAAGGAGGTGCGGGAGAGCGTTTAGTTGGAGTTTTCTCAACGGCACTAATCTTGAATGTAGCATTTTTGCATTTTCCTAAAAAACTATATGCCTCTTGTTCGGTTTCAAATTTATTATTCAACGTTGCCTTTAATACACCCTTATTATCATTTGTTTGAAATAAAGCACTGACACGATAGTTATATGTATAATTGAACTTTTTTATTTCTTCTTCTCTTTCAACAATCAAACGAACAGCCACACTTTGCACTCTACCTGCAGAAAGAGCTGGTTTAACTTTTCGCCATAAGACTGGAGAAATCTCATATCCCACAATTCTATCCAAAACACGTCGTGCCTGCTGAGCATTTACCAAATTAATGTCTATCTCTCTTGGATTTTCGACAGCATGTAAAATAGCAGTCTTTGTAATTTCGTTAAAAACAATCCTTTTATTATCTTTATTTTTCAGATTCAACTCTTCAAACAAGTGCCATGCAATAGCCTCTCCCTCGCGGTCCTCATCACTTGCTAACCATACAGTTTGAGATTTTTTAACAGCATCTTTAAGTTCTTTTACTACCTTCTTTTTATCATCTGGTACGATATATGTAGGTTCAAATCCATTATTAACATCAATACCTAACTCTTTCTTTTCCAAATCTCTAATATGACCGAAAGAAGACATCACTTTATAATTTTCCCCCAAATATCTTTCAATTGTTTTTGCCTTTGCCGGGGACTCAACTATCACTAAATTATCTGCCATTGCTATTATTTTTCATTACAAAGTTGCAAAATTACAATATTTTTTATAATATTTGCAAAAAGATTTTACTATTAAAAACTTTTTCTATAAACCATCGAAACAAAATATATTATTTTTTAAGTATTTTATATGATAATTTATATAGAAAGTGATACTCTAAAAATTTTTTTGTACCTTTGCAAACCGATAATAAGATATTATGGCAGAGGGTAAGTTTTTTACAGAAATCAAAATTGAGAAATCCAAATGGCAGATAAATCATAAGGATCGCATCTTCCTTATTGGTTCATGTTTTACTGACGAGATTGGCAATAAGTTTGAAAAACATGGCTTTAATATACTGAA
>ONOZ01000237.1 GCA_900319595.1 uncultured Bacteroidales bacterium
ATTTGGCTTATTCGGGTAAGATGTATAAAGAATTTGCGAGAAGGTTAGAGAATAAAGAAATTTCTTTGTCTTGCGAAAAAATAAAAGTGATAGGATTTTCGGTATTGAACAATGTAGAGCAAAAAATATTTAGACTTTTAAGAGATTATTACAAAACAGATTTCTATTGGGACTACGACAAATACTATTTGGACGATAAAACGAATGAGGCGGGCATTTTCATACGTGAAAATCTAAAAATGTTTCCACAAAGTGAGGATTTGAAAGATATGAGTTTTGATAATATTGCAACTAATCCACAGGAAATCAATATTATATCATCTCCTTACGAAACGACATCTTTACCCTATATAACAATGTGGCTGAATGAAATTTTAAGTTCAAGAAATAATGAAACAATCACAAGAAATAAAAAATTAAATCTCGCAATAATTTTAAACGATGAGTCTTTAGTACCTCTTGTTATGAAAACTCTACCTGAAGAGTATAGACATCAGACAAATATAACGATGGGTTATCCGTTCAATCAAACATTTTTGTATAATGAAGTTTTAGAAAAATTAAATGCTTTGGTTGATTGCGGGAATTTCAATAGAGAAAACATTTTCAATATCATAAAACAAACTGCTCAAGCACTATCACAAGAAGAAAAAAACACTGATTGGTGGCAAGTATCTGCTTTAAAGAAGATTTGTTTGGAACTAGATGGCTTTTTGTCCATATTAGAAAAAAACGAGATGCTCAATTCAATTGGAGAAAAGGTGATGAAAAATGTATTAATACGACATCTCTCCTCTTTGAATTTAGATATTATTTCCAATGGATTAGGCAAGGTGCAGTTAATGGGGCTTTTGGAAACCCGTACATTAGATTTTGACTATGTCTTAATGCTTAGTGCTAACGATGATGTGCTACCACACTTGGTGCAAGAAATGTCATTTATTCCTTTTTCGTTCAGAACTGCTTACAAAATGATGAATACCGATAGAAAAGCAGGAGTTTTTGCGTATTATTTCTATCGTCTGCTACACAAAGCAAAAAGAATAGATTATGTTTTCACAACTGTAGGCGGAGAAACAAAGTTGAAAGAAAAAAGTAGATTTATTCGTCAGGTAGAAGTAGAATTTAAAAATCTAAAAGGAACTACAAAGACCATCTATTACAAGAATCTAACTGCAACAAAGGCATTACGTTCAACTTCAAGAGAGTATTATTTTGATATTAACGATATGAATTTTATTGATACTAAAGATAAAACTCTTTCTCCATCAGCTTTGAATAATTTAATACACTGCCAGCAAAAATTCTATTTGAATAATATTCGTCATTTACGGGAAGAGATTGAAGATGATAACTATTTGGCTATTGCGTTTGGCAATATCTTTCATAGTTGTGCAAGTGAATTGTATAAGATTGTGAAAAATGACAATGTAGAAGATAAACAAGCAAAACAAATTATAGAGTCTGTTGTACAAGATTATATAACACGCGAAGAAAATGCGAAGGAAAAACGAGTTTGTGGCGATAAAGTACATTTGAATATGATAAAAAAATATCTGTTTGATGTTTTTAAGCAAGACAAAAAAGAAAAAGTTGAGTATCTTTGCGGGGAAAAAGAATATTCTTGGGATTTGCAAGTAGATAATCATATAGTACATTTGAAAGGTCGCTTAGACAGAATGGACTTAATTGAAACAAAAAATGGGAATAAGGTATTAAGAATTGTAGATTACAAGACAGGTAATGTAAAAGATAGATGGTTTAAAAGTTTTGAGAATTTGATGTTTCCAGCAAGTGAAACAAAATCGCGAAAAGACGGGCTGGAAAATATTTTTGAGGTACTATTTTATTGCTATTTAGTTTTCAATACGGAAAAAGTAGAAAAAATCAAACCCGAATTGATGTATTTGACACAGATTAAAGAAAAAGAAATACTAATTGCTAAAGGAAAAAGAGGAGAGAAGGAAACTTTTTATTATGACGATTCGGCAAATGAACAATTTGAACAATGTTTAAAAACTTTATTGAATACTCTTTTACAAAAACAACAAGGCACGAAATATGATGCTATAATAAATGAAGAAAAATGTAAGTATTGCGACTATAAGCTATTGTGCAGTGTATAAGTTGAAATTTTGACAAATCTATGATACAATATAAAGAAAAAATATTAACAAATGGAATGCAAGTTGTTGTCAATGAAGATAATATGACGGAGCTTGTATGCGTAAATTTACTATACAAAGTCGGAAGTAAAAATGAGGAGGAAACACATACAGGATTTGCTCATTTGTTTGAGCATTTGATGTTTTCAGGTAGTGAGAACTTTCCAGACTTCGATAATCTTATAAATTCAATTGGTGGGGAGAGTAACGCTTTTACCACATCAGATATAACAAATTTCTATTGTACGGTGCCAAGTTTATATTTGGAGACAATATTAAGGATAGAGGCTGACCGTATGCGTAACCTTATTATTGACGAAGCACATCTTAACGTGCAAAAAAAGGTTGTTATAGAGGAGTTTAAGCAAAGATATCTGAATCAGCCCTATGGAGATTTATATAAATTGATCAGAGAGTTATCCTATACTACGCATCCATATAAATGGCAAACAATAGGTAAAGATATTTCTCACATAGAAGGAGCAGATTTGAATATTGTAAGAGACTTTTATTCTCATTATTATAATCCTGCTAATTCCGTTTTAGTAATATCAGGGAATGTCGAGGCAGATGAGGTTTTCAATTTGGTAGAGAGTATTTTTAATTTTCCTAATAGACAAGAAAAGCAAATATTTTATCAACAGGAACCTTTACAAATTGAAAATAGAGAATTGAGAGTTGAAAGAAATGTTCCTACAAGTGTTATAATGATAACATTTCCTATGTGCGAAAGAATAAATCCTCAATTCTATGCCTTTGATTTACTTTCCGATATATTGTCTAATGGCAAGAGTAGTCGCTTATATGATTCTTTAGTACGCAATAAACAGATATTCACGGGCATTGACGCTGTTGTCTCGGGCGATGACGATAAGGGTATGTTTATGATAGTAGGAAAATTGTCAGATGGAGTTGATATGCAAACAGCAGAAGAGAATATTTGGGCAGAATTGCATAATCTTATAGCAAACCCTCCAACTGAGCGAGAATTTCAAAAGGTA
>ONOZ01000233.1 GCA_900319595.1 uncultured Bacteroidales bacterium
AACAATTTTCAAAATATGCTTTTTATGAAATTCTTGAAAATGTCTCTTGCAATAGTGAAGAAGTCCGACTTTTGGATAATCGGACTTCTCTGTTTTAATGAATTTGTTTAGTCATCGTAACGTCTAAAGTTACCGCTCTTATCAAAAGTTATATCCAATGAATTGTTCAACTCAACATCATATTCGTTTCTATCTTTTGAAATCTCGATGATGTAGTTGTTTGGATGTTTTTGTTTAACGAAAGACAAAATCTTCGCAGGTATTATTGCATCAGGAACACCATTGTAGTCTCTGTCTTCCACATCTGTCCATTCGCCATTCTTATTGAAATCAATATTGGCACCGTCTGTGAAAATAACTTCATAGTCTTTGTCCATAAAGTCTTTGTCTAAATAGACGATTGATATTTGTTTGTCAGCAAAGTGTGTGTTTACAAATTCCTGACTAACTTTTGGCAAGGCATTGAAATCAATTACTCTTGGCTCGTCGTTATCGCATGACATACTCATTAAAGCCACTGCGATGATTAATGCTAACTTCTTCATAGTTTTAAACGTTTTTTAAAATTTATTTATTACTCCATTTCTATGTTATACTTCTAAAACGCAAAGGTAGTTAGTTTTATTGAGAAAATGGTTAAATTTTATAATTTTTTTTTATTTTTCTTTTGTCGTAAATTGTAAATTCTTTGTTTTTCAATACATTATAGTAATATTTATTTTTTTACAACGACCATGGAAAATATCATTTTGTGATTTTTATCCTAAAATAACATCCATTATCATCATCAAAACAAATCCTACTGAAAAACCTATTGTTGATAGATTACTATGATTGCCCTGTGAAGCCTCGGGTATCAATTCTTCTACAACAACATATATCATTGCTCCAGCAGCAAAGGATAATAAGTAAGGCATTGCAGGGGATATTATATTTGAAAGAAATATCATAAAAATAGCACCCAACGGTTCAACAATACCACTTAAAACCCCTATGACGAATGAACGCTTTTTAGAATTACCAGCCGCTTTCATTGGCATAGATATAATTGCTCCTTCCGGAACATTCTGTAAGGCAATACCCAAACTCATTGCTATGGCTCCCATCGTCGATAAATCAATATTACTTTGCAGTACTCCCGCAATAACTATGCCAACCGCCATACCTTCAGGTAAATTATGAATGGTAACTGCTAATGATAGCATTGTAGTTTTTGATAGACGAGATTTTATTCCCTCAGGAGTGTCAGTATTTATATGCAAATGTGGAGTGATATAGTCAATTAACAAAAGAAAACCTATACCCAGAAGAAACCCCACAGATGTTGGAATGATTTTTTGCCAACTTTCTGTGCCGAAAACGTCCATACTTGGAATTATTAGCGACCATATTGATGCAGCAACCATTACTCCAGATGCAAAACCTAACAACATTTTTTGCAAATTGGACGACATTTCTTTTTTTATAAAAAATACGAATGCCGAACCAATAACCGTTCCAACAAAGGGTAGTAAGATAGCGATAATTATCCAATCCATAATAATATATAATTGTATAAAAATATTCTATTGATGTTGCAAATATACAAAATTATTTGATTGTAAGCCTTAGTAGGTATTAGCAAGTCATTTTTTCTTTCAAAAATTTACTTGTAGGAGTATCAGCCTTAGTTAGTTCCTCTGGAGTTCCTTCAAAAATTATCTTTCCGCCAAGTTTTCCTCCTTTTGGTCCCAATTCTATTAACCAATCTGCTGTCTTTATTATATCTAAATGATGTTCAATTATTAAAACGCTGTGTCCATAACGAATTAAATCATCAAAACATTGATTTAGTTTGTTAATATCATCAAAATGCAGACCCGTTGTAGGTTCGTCAAAAACGAATAGGGTAGGTTTTGTTTTATTTTCTTTTTGCAGATAAGTAGCAAGTTTGATTCTTTGAGCCTCTCCGCCTGATACCGTACTCAATGATTGTCCTAACTGCAAATAACCCAAGCCCGTACGTTGCAAAACAGAAAGTGAATGATTTATTTTTATGCAATAAGGGTTGGTTTTGTCATTAAAGAAATCCACTGCCTCATCTACTGTCATTGCTAA
>ONOZ01000232.1 GCA_900319595.1 uncultured Bacteroidales bacterium
GAATGGGCTGCATTGAAAGAGAGTATTAAAAAAGATTCGGCGGCAATCAATAAAGCGGCAAAGATTACAGGTGTAGAACCACGTATGATTGTTGGTTGTTTAGTTGGAGAGCAGATACGTTTATTCAATAGTAAAAGAGAGATGTTTAAAAAGTATTTAGGTCCCGTTAAAGTATTGAGTGTTCAGAATCAGTTTTCGTTTGGTGTCAATGGTATAAAAGATTTTACGGCAAAAATGGTGGAAGACCATTTGAAAGATAAGACTTCTCCATTCTATATGGGAGCGAAATACGAACATATATTGGATTATAATAATACTCACCAAAATATTGCTACCAACGACCAAGAGAATTTTACTATCCCAATTGATTCATTGCGTATTAAACGATTAGTAGATTATAGAGATCATACATATTCTTATATTTATACGGGTTGCATTATTCATCAAACACGTAACCAATGGAAAAAAGCAGGTTATGATATTAGCAACCGCCCTGACATTCTATTTACCTTATTTAATGTTGGTTTTGCCGCTTCTGAACCGAAACCCAATCCACAATGCGGAGGCTCTCATATAACAGTGGGGGACAAAATCTACACTTTTGGAGTGATAGGCTTTGATTTCTATTATTCGGCAGAGTTGTCAGATGTATTTCCTTATTGGGAAAATCGGTTTATCGACTAATTATTTATGTAGTATATATGGAAAAATAGTTTGTATTTGGAATAGAATTTGCTAATAGTTATAAAAATTCAATAATATGAAAAGAATAGGAATTATAATTGTAATATTGTTTTGTATAATTGTAGGATGCAAAAATGTTGTAGCAAATAGTAAAAATACTTATCTACCACATACTACATACAATATATTGTATAAATTTGTTCCTGCTGACCCACGACCTAGGACTATACAACAACCTAATGGCAAGATGCTTACATTTTATATAAAAGGTGATGAAAGAATTTCTTGGTGCGAAACCTTGGACGGATATACTTTATTATACGGGGATAGCAAACATTTGGAATTCGCTTGTGTTGATGAAAATGGCACATTGCAACCTTCCGGAATTTTGGCTTGCAATGAAGAGGAGCGGGGAGAAGAGGAATTGAGTTTTCTAATGACCATAAAAAAACAGTTATTTTTTTCTAAAGAACAAACAGATGAAATGTTTAAGAGGTTTTATAGAAAATAATTGTAGAGTATGATTGGTAAAATACTTATTTTCAGATAATTATATACATTACTTAAAAATATCAATTATTCAGGCTGATAAAAAAACTAATCTGCGGAAATAACAATTTTTTCTCGCAGATTAGTTTTTTTATATCGCTTACATTTCAAAATTCTATTGTAAGTACTTTTTTCTTATGAAAATTTCATTCAATATTTTCACTTTCTTTTATCTTTAAAAAACTCTTGCATCAATTCTTTACACTCATTTTCCAAAACACCTTTGACAATTTTGATTTTAGATAGAGATGGAGCGGAATTTTGCATAAAAGTATTGTAATTAGAAAAGAATCCTCGTTTTTCATCAGTTGCACCAAAAACAATTTTATCTATTTGAGACCACATTATTGCACCCGCACACATCAAACAAGGCTCAATGGTTACATATATAGTACAGTCTTTCAGATATTTAGAATGTAAATTTTCTTCTGCACTGGTTATGGCAATTATTTCAGCATGAGCGGTGGCGTCTTGTAGCATCTCGGTTGTATTATGCCCACGTGCAATAATCTTTTCGTTGCAAACGACAACAGCACCAATAGGAATTTCTCCCTCTTGTAAAGCAATTTGTGCTTCTTGCAAAGCCTGTTTCATAAAATAATTGTCATCGTATATCTGCAAAGCCATATATCTATTTTTTTGCAAAGATAGCACAAAATCAACATAAAACAAAATAAAAGTGATGTAATTTTGCAAAATTTATTCAAAATATTTTGTAAGGATTTAAAAATGTTGTAATTTTGCAAACTGAATTGGAAAGGCGCATTCGTCTAGTCGGTCCAGGACGTCAGATTCTCATTCTGAAAATCGAGGGTTCGAATCCCTCATGCGCTACAAAGTTAGTTCTTTTTATAAACAAAGGAAAATTGCCAGAGTGGTCGATTGGGCTTGACTCGAAATCAAGTGAACGGCTTGCTGTTCCATAGGTTCGAATCCTATATTTTCC
>ONOZ01000235.1 GCA_900319595.1 uncultured Bacteroidales bacterium
GTCCATTATTTTTTCCATTGCTTTCATCAATATTATTTCTTTCATCGGTTGAATCCAGTAGATTATAATTCTTAGTTGTTGAGTAATCGTCTGGAGTATTATGAAAATGAGTATTAAAATTGACTCCTAACGTATTATACTTATTTATATACAATTCTCCACCAAGACGAACACCTCCCATAAAACCGTTTTCTCCTCCATCACGTTTGCTCCTTATTACATCGGTTACTTGATTTAACGGATTAGTAAAGAACCGTACATTATCTGTTATCATACCACGTTGGTCATATCTCGCATCAGCAGAGGCAGACAACGAGAATTTCTTGGTTGAATAGTTAAGTGTAGCAGATAAACTTTCCTTTGGTTGAAATTCATTGATTGCAGTACCTGTTGAAACATTGATATTGCCATTGAATCCCATGTTTCCTTTTTCCTTTAATGTGATATTGATGATACCACTCATACCCTCAGGATTATATTTTGCAGACGGATTCGTTATAACCTCTATCTTATCAATCTGGGACGCAGGAATTTGAGCCAAAACACTTGCAACATCGTTACCATACATAGAAGAAGGTTTTCCATCAATCAAAAGCGTTACATTACTTGCTCCACGAAGAGAAATATTGCCTTCGTCATCCACCTCAACACTCGGAACATCCTCTAATACATCGCTTGCTGTTCCTCCTGCAGTATTCAAGTTTTGGTCTACATTGATAACACGCTTATCTAACTTGTATTCCATCAATTGCTTTGCTCCGACAATCTGTACTTCCTGTAAATTTTCGCTTGAAGTCTTCATTTGAATGGTCTCTATTTTTGTATTAGATGATTTTATTTCAATATCCTTTGTGAAATCTTTGTAACCCACAAACGAACACTTCAATATATATTTACCATATGCAATATTTTTTATATTAAATACTCCGTTATCATCGGTAATACCTCCATTCACAGTAGTAGAATCTTTAGAGGCTTTTATGATTGCTACAGACACGTAAGGCAATGGAGAAGAATTGTTATTATCTACAATCTTTCCCGTAATGTTTCCCTTTTGTGCGGAAATGTTTGCTGACAACAACAAACACACAAGGGATAATATCGATATTTGTTTTAGTAAAGTCATTTTTATCTTTCCTTCATTTATTATGTTCATTATATATGAGTGTTTAATAACGTTAAATAATCAATTAAATTATAATCCTTTGACAATAAAAAAGGATAAAAGTTTAAATTTCATCAAAAACTTAGAGAAAAAAACAAATATATTTTATTCATTTTGTTAAATAATAAAAAAAATTGTAACTTTGCAACCAAATATAAAGGATAAAGAAAATGTTTGAAAATCTATCTGAAAAATTAGACCGAGCCTTTAAAATAATCAAAGGTAATGGCAGGATAACGGAAATAAATATCTCCGAAAGTATTAAAGAAGTTAGAAAAGCATTGATTGATGCGGACGTTTCGTATCCTATTGCTAAAGAGTTTTGTGATGAAATTAAAAAGAAAGCATTAGGACAAAACGTACTAACTAGTGTAGAACCCGGACAATTAATGATAAAAATTGCTCACGATGAACTTGTTAGTTTGATGGGAACTACAACAGAAGAGATAAATGTCAAAGCACAACCCGCTATTATTTTAGTTGCAGGTTTACAGGGTTCTGGTAAAACTACATTTTCAGGTAAATTAGCTCTTTATTTGAAAAGTAAAAAAAGTAAAAAGGTACTTCTTTGTGCGGGCGACGTGTATCGTCCCGCTGCTATCAATCAATTGCAAGTTCTTGCCGATAGTATTGAAGTTGATGTGTATAGAGAGGATAATAATAAGAATCCTATTCAGATTGCACAGAATGCTATTCAAAAGGCAAAAGCAGAAAATTATAACGTTGTCATAATAGATACTGCTGGACGTCTGGCTGTAGACGAGGAAATGATGATAGAAATTGCCAACATTAAACAATCCGTTAATCCTACAGAAACACTATTTGTTGTAGATTCTATGACAGGACAGGATGCAGTGAATACAGCAAAGGCTTTTCATGATAGATTGAATTATGATGGAGTTGTACTGACCAAACTCGACGGAGATACACGCGGAGGTGCTGCTTTGACAATTAGAAAAGTGGTTACAAAACCAATAAAATTCATGTCAATTGGTGAAAAACTTGAAGCTTTAGACGTTTTCCACCCCGACAGAATGGCGAATCGTATCTTAGGAATGGGAGATATAGTTTCTTTGGTTGAAAGAGCCGAGCAACAGTACAATGAAGAAGAGGCAAGAAAATTAAGTAAGAAAATACATACCAATTCTTTTGATTATAATGATTTCTTAGCACAAATCAATCAAATAAAAAAGATGGGAAATTTGCAAGATCTGGTTGGTATGATCCCAGGAGTGGGAAAAGTATTAAAAGATGTTGATATTAAAGACGATGCGTTCAAATCCATTGAGGCTATCATTAGCTCTATGACTCCTCAAGAACGAGAAAATCCAGATATTATTGATGTTTCAAGAAAAAATCGTATAGCTAAAGGTTCAGGACAAAAAATTGAGGAAGTAAATAAACTAATGAAACAATTTGACCAAACAAAAAAAATGATGCGTTCTCTATCTGGCAACAAAATGCAACAATTGAAACAAATGCGTAATATAAAAAAAATGACAAAAAGATAAAATAAATATATAACATTATATATAACATGAATAAACCTAATCTTATTGATGGCAAAGAGATTGCCCAAACAATTAAAA
>ONOZ01000231.1 GCA_900319595.1 uncultured Bacteroidales bacterium
GGATATGTTTGATAACGATGGACTTCAAATAACTACTGCAATGGAGCAAGAAAGTGCAGGACAGAATTCTTACATTAAAGTAATAGGCGTCGGAGGAGCTGGAACCAATGCTGTAAATCATATGTACAGACGTGGAATTACGGGAGTAGATTTTATAGTTTGTAACACGGATCAGCAGAGTTTAGATGCATCTCCTGTGCCAGTTAAGATTAAACTTGGCAATAATGATTTGGGAGCAGGGAATAATCCTAAAAAAGGAGAAGAGGCAGCGATTGCTTCTGCAGAGAGTGTAAAATCTGTACTTGCTACCAATACGCGTATGCTTTTTATTGCAGCGGGTATGGGTGGTGGTACAGGAACAGGTGCATCGCCTGTTATTGCAAGTATTGCCAAAGATATAAAAATCAATAGAAATGGTGACGAACAAAGCGAAGAACAAGACGAAATACTTGTTGTTGCGGTAGTTACTATACCTTTTGCTATGGAAGGACGTAAAAGGAGAGAGCAAGCAGCGGGTGGTATAGAAAAACTGAAAGAAGTGGTGGATTCTATAATAGTTATCAATACCGATAAGTTAAAGAGCAGAGGGAACATAGCAATGAGTAAAGCGTTTGCATTGGCAGATGATGTACTTTTAACTGCAGCGAAAGGTATTGCAGAGATGATGACAGCCAATGCATACATTCATGTGGACTTTTGTGATGTTCAATCCGTAATGCAACATTCAGGTGTAGCATTGATGGGAACTGGTATGGGAGAAGGAGAACATCGTGCTTATGAGGCAATAAAAGCTGCGACCACAAGTGAATTACTTAATAACGATGATTTAAGTCAAACAAAAAATATATTACTTTACATATCTTTCTCTTCAAAAGAAGAATATGAAATGGGTATGGAAGAGTTTGACACTATAACCAATTTTATAGATGAATTGACTACTCAAGATGTAGATAAGATATACGGGTACGGATACGACGATTCTTTAGAGGGACGAATTGCCATTACCATTGTAGCAACGGGATTTGAGTCTAAGGAGTTGTACAAAGGAATAGAAAGGACTTCAGGAATTGGTAATGCTAGCAAAAAGGGTAACGATATAACAATAGAGATGCTTGAATATAAAAAAGAATCTGAAAATACTATACAAGAACAGAGTCATATAAAAGAAGAGGAGATAATTGGTGCGTTTCCTTTGGATACAAAGCCTACTACCGATAAAAGCTTTCTCATTGACGATGGATTTGTTTTACATAATATAAATGAAGAACAGTCTCCTTCGAATGTCATGACCAAAGAAGATAGAGAAGTCATCACTTTGGAATTAGGTATGGACGAAGGTAAAAAACAGGACATAGAACAACCAAAGCATTCCAAAGAAAATGCAGAAGATAGACAGGGCATTTTAGAAGCGTTTGCTAGGACGGAAGATAAAACACAAACTATCAATGTTCCAAACCAAGAAGAGAGTACTACTTT
Organism: uncultured Bacteroidales bacterium; assembly: GCA_900319595.1. Lineage (GTDB taxonomy): Bacteria > Bacteroidota > Bacteroidia > Bacteroidales > P3 > Scybalousia_A. The sequence continues at coordinate 1,477 of ONOZ01000231.1, forward strand.
TGCTAAAACGTCGATGTCATCGTTATTTGCACCGAGTAACAATGAGGCAATAAACCAATTGTTCGGGAAGAAAGAGGAGCAAAGTAACATAGCCCCAAGTTTGAATGACATTGTAAATTCTCAGAACGAACAAAAGAGCAATTCTCAAGCGATGCATTTTCCAATTACCGATGAAAACAGAGAGAATCGTATAAAACGTATTCATGATTTATTGAAAGAAGGGAGAATAGATATAGTTCAAGGTTTGCGCCCGAATATTGAAAATATAGATGAGAAACCTTCTTTGGATAATGCTCCACAAACAAGAATGGGAATTACTGATGATGGTACGGTAACTATTTTGGAAAATCCCGTTATAGGTAGTGGTGTAGATTAGAGAATTTAACATGGGTTAGTAAATTAACAAGAACTTCCGCTACAATTAGAATACTTTATCATATTTTATGGATTCCGACACACGTGTTGGAATCCTGTTAGTAGAGGGTAGCAGTACTATTGCGAGAAATTGTTCTAGCTTCTGCTGGCTTTTAGATTTTTGTAAGGAAAAGTGGATATATTGTAGTAATAAAAATTTTTGTATATTTGCTTTCCATAAGATGAATTGCAAAAGATAAAAACAATAGAGGATAGAGTAGGCAAATGCATTATATTCCTATAAATATTATAAAAAAATTAGCGAAAGAAGAAGGCTTTTGTGATTGTGGAGCAGCAAAATGCGAAAAATTGGATTTATCTTCTTTTAAGGACTGGCTTGCAAAGGGTTATAATGCTTCAATGTCTTATTTAGAGAATTATTTTGATAAAAGAGAGAACCCAGAATTATTATTTGAAAATACAAAGACAATATTCTGTTTTCTAATGTCTTATAATGATATTTCTAATGAAAATATAAACGATAGTAATGTTGCTAATAATAAATTGAAAATAGCATCTTATGCACAAAGGCGGGACTATCATTATGTTATAAAACAAAAATTAAATAATATCATTGTTAAATTACAAATGCAATTCCCTAATCTGCAGGCAAAAGCGTTTGTAGATACTGCTCCCATAAGAGAAAGAGATTGGGCTATCAAATGTGGTTTAGGTTGGAAGGGGAAAAATTCGCTATTAGTTACGAAAGAATTTGGTAATAAGGTATTTATAGGGGAAATTCTATGTGACTATGAAAGCGATTATAGCACGGAAACTAAAAATCTATGTGGAAAATGTGAAAAATGCTTAACATCTTGCCCCAATAATGCTATTCTGACAGATGGGACTATAGATGCAAATCTTTGTATTTCGTATCAAACTATTGAAAACAAAGGAGATATACCTCTAAATATAGATCTGCAAAATTATATTTATGGTTGCGATATTTGCCTTGAAGCATGCATTTGGAATACAAAAGCCGAAAAAGTACCAATACAAGATATAGATGTTAAAGAACTTGTTTGCAGTATGTTAGGTAAAATAGAAAACAATGAGGATTTCAAAGTAGAATTTCAAAAATTAAAAAAACTCTCCCCAATGGATAGGATAAAATATCAAAAACTCCGTTCTAATATAGAACATAATAAAAAATTTGAAAAAAATTAGAGAAAAATTTGGTTTATTTAGGATAAGTTTGTAACTTTGTACTTCAATAAATAAAAAGTATTATA
>ONOZ01000230.1 GCA_900319595.1 uncultured Bacteroidales bacterium
AACTCCACTCTAAACATTGCATTGCCTAAAGATTCCGTTACTATTCCATCTAATTGTATAGGTTCTTGCTTCGCCATATTAATTAATCATTATATTAATTCTAAATTTGAGTTCGATTTTATTGCCTCTTCTATTGCCTCAAAACTAGAGAGTATCATTGGTCCTTCTTCTGTTATAGCTATATCATGCTCAAAATGTGCAGCCGTAGAATTGTCAACAGTCGTACACGTCCAACCATCGCTATGGAATACAACCTCTCTATTCCCCAAAGTAATCATAGGTTCGATAGCCAAAGTCATACCCTCTCGTAATTTTGCACCACTTCCACGTCTTCCATAGTTAAGAACACTTGGTTCCTCATGCATTACATGACCTACTCCGTGTCCGCACAATTCCCTAACAACACCATATCCGAAAGATTCGCAATAAGATTGGATAGTATATCCCAAATCTCCCAATCTTCTACCGACTTGACAAACCTCTATACCTTTATATAAAGATTCTTTAGTAACTTTAAGCAACTGTCTGTCCTCTTCCTTTATACCCTTCACTGCGAAAGTGTAAGCAGAATCTCCAACCCAATCATTTAAAGTACAACCGCAATCAATCGATATTACATCGCCCTGTTTTATTACTCTCTTACTTGGAATACCATGTACAACGACTTCATTGATTGATATACATAAAGAAGCAGGAAAACCTCCGTATCCTTTGAAGGTAGGAACAGCCTTATGAGAACGTATAAAATCTTCGGCAACTGAATCCAGTGTCTCTGTCGAAACACCTGGTTCAATACGTCGTGCGACTTCGGCCAACGTCCTACCAACAAGTAAGGCTGCTGGTTTCATTTGCTCTATTTCTTCCTTAGTTTTTATACGTATCATAATTACTGACTCTTCTACATATTGCCGTTTCTGCCTTTGATTCTTCCGGTCTTTGTCAAACCGTCATAATGTCTCATTAACAAACGACTCTCTATCTGTTGCAACGTATCCAAAACAACACCTACCAATATTAATAGAGACGTTCCTCCATAAAATTGTGCAAATTGAGAATTAACACCGAATAAACGAACTATTGCTGGTAATATTGCAACAAAAGCCAAAAAAATTGAACCAGGAAGGGTAACTTTCGACAAAATGTTATCAAAAAACTCCTCCGTCTTTTTGCCCGGTTTAATTCCCGGTATAAACCCTCCATTTTTTTTCATATCATTGGCCATCTGATTAGGATTGACAGCTACTGCGGTATAAAAATATGTAAAGGCAATAACCATTACTGCAAATATAAAATTATACCAAAAACCATCAAAATTAGTCAAAGCTGCTCTGACCCCCTGCAAAGAAGAAGCGTCTGAAAAGCCAAACAATGTAGCAGGAATAAACATTATTGCCTGTGCAAAAATTATAGGCATTACTCCAGCAGCATTAACCTTAATAGGAATATACTGACGCACCCCACCATATTGTTTGTTACCAACAATTCGCTTTGCATACTGAACAGGAATTCTTCTTGTACCTTGTACCAAAAGAATACAAAGCATTATAACTATAAGAAGAACTATCAACTCTACAAAAACAACTACAAGTTGTCCCGCCTGATCTTCCATTCTAGATGCAAATTCAGCGAACAATGCAAAAGGCAAACGAGCAATAATACCAATCATAATCAACAAAGAAATACCGTTACCTATACCCCTGTCTGTAATCCTTTCGCCCAACCACATAACAAACAACGTTCCACAAGTAAGCAAAATAGAAATAGGAAATACCCAGTTAAAGAAAGTCAAGCTATCTCCTCCAAAAATATTATAGATATCTGCACCTCCAATTTGAGCCCTAAGGTTAGCCAAATAAGCAAACGATTGGAATATCGTAACTATTACGGTAAGCCACCTCGTTATTTGGTTAATCTTATTTCTACCACTTTCTCCCTCACGTTGCATTTTCATAAAATACGGAACAACCATAGTTAATAACTGCACTACGATTGACGCCGTAATATAAGGCATAATTCCTAAAGCAAACACTGAAGCGTTAGAAAAAGCACCTCCTGAAAACATATTTAATAAACCAAGTACACCGTCCTGTGTCTGGCTCTGTAATGTTCCCAAATCTGCCGGGTTAATACCAGGAATTACTACATATGAACCTACTCTGTAAATCAGAACTAACCCCAATGTAAACAGAATACGATCCCTTAAATCTTTGATTGACCAAATATTTTTGATTGTATTAATAAATCGCTTCATTTCTCTTTAGATTATTGTAACTACACCACCTTTTGCCTCAATAGCAAGTTTTGCACTCTTTGATATTGCATTGGCCGTAACATTCAACGCACTCTTAACTTCTCCTCTGCCTAATATTTTTATTTTTTCTTTACTATTATTACGCAAAACTTCTAAAGTTAAGTCCTTTGTTTGTAGTTTTTCAGCTAATATCTCCAAAGTATCTAAATTTATTCCGGTGTATTCAACCCTATTGATATTTTTGAAACCGAATTTAGGTAACAATCTATATAGAGGCATCTGTCCCCCCTCAAAACCAATCTTACGATGGTACCCTGAACGAGATTTAGCACCCTTATGTCCTCTTGTTGAAGTTCCACCATATCCCGAACCTTGTCCTCTACCTATTCTTTTTCGACTTTTAGTTGAACCTTGTGCCGGTTTTAAATTGCTTAAATCCATAATTATTATCTTTTTTAATGGTTTAATTAATCTTCAAATTCCTCTACTTTTACAAGATGACTCACCTTGTTTATCATTCCCATTATTTGTGGGTTTACTGCATGCTCTACAGTTTGATGCATCTTTCTTAATCCCAAAGATTTTAAAGTCATCTTCTCTCTTAATGGATAACCTATTCCACTTTTAACCTGCGTTACTCTAACTTTTTTCATATTCTTTATTTTTATCCATTAAACACTCTATCTATTTCAATACCTCTCAATTTAGATATTGTATATGGGTCCTTCATTTTCAACAAAGCAGCAATAGTTGCTTTTACCACACTATGAGGATTAGAAGAACCTTTAGATTTAGCTAATACGTCTTTCACGCCTACACTCTCCAACACTGCACGCATCGCACCTCCGGCCTTAACACCAGTACCCTGTGCAGCAGGTTTCAATAAAACTCTTGCTCCACTATATTTTCCCTCTTGTTCGTGAGGTATTGTACCTTTCAATACAGGAACTTTTATCAAATTTTTCTTTGCATCTTCAGTACCCTTTGCTATAGCAGCAACAACCTCTTTTGCTTTACCAAGTCCGTATCCTACAATTCCGTTACCGTTACCGACAACAACGATTGCAGAGAAACTAAATGTCCTACCACCCTTCGTTACTTTCGTTACACGATTTATACTGACCAACTTGTCATTGAATTCTATCTCACTAGACTTTACTCTCTTTATATTTAGATCCGCCATATTCTATTAGAATTTTAATCCGTTTTCTCTTGCAGCCTCAGCCAAAGCCTTTACTCTGCCATGATACAAATAACCATTTCTGTCAAAAACAACAGTCGTAATACCCGCTATTTTTGCCTTTTCTGCAATATTCTTACCTACGATTGATGCAATCTCTGACTTTGTTCCTTGTTTATCAAAGCCCTTATCCAAAGATGACGCAGATATTAAAGTTCTTCCATTATCATCATTGATTATTTGTGCATAAATCTCTTTATTGCTTCTAAACACTGTAAGACGAGGTTTTTCTTGTGTCCCAAAGACTTTCTTACGTATCCTCATCTTTATTTTCAGTCTTCTAATATCTTTCTGTGTTGCCATTTTATATATCCTCAGATTTTTATTACTTATACTATGCTCTATTTAGCGGCTGCTTTTCCGGCTTTCTTTCTAACAACTTCTCCTTGGAAACGAATACCCTTACCTTTGTATGGCTCAGGTTTACGTAGTGACCTGATTTTAGATGCAACCTGTCCCAGTAATTGCTTATCGCAACAAGTCATCTTAATAAGAGGGTTCTTTCCTTTTTCTGTCACAGTCTCAACCTTTATCTCATCTGGCAATTCAAAGAATATACTGTGAGAATATCCCAAAGACAATTCTAAAACCTGTCCTTGTGCTTGTGCTTTATATCCTACACCTATAACCTCCTGTACTGTGTGAAATCCTTCAGAAACTCCCACAACCATGTTATTAAGTAATGCTCTATACAATCCGTGCAAAGATCTTTCTTTCTTAGAATCCCCACCTCTTTGTAAATGCAAAACTCCGTCCTCTACATTCAAACTTATACAAGGGTCTACAAACTGCTCCAAAGTTCCAAGTTTTCCTTTTACAGTAACAATATTATTGTCAGAAACTTTTATATCAACTCCTTGTGGGATATTTATCGGTAATTTTCCTATTCTTGACATACTTCTACCCTCCTTTTAACTAACATAACAAATTACTTCACCTCCGACATTCAATGCTCGTGCTTCCTTGTCAGTCATAAGACCTCTTGAAGTTGAAATAATCGCTACCCCCAAGCCATTAAGAACTCTTGGTAAACTTTTCACACTCGCATATCTTCTAAGACCAGGTGTACTAATCCTTGTCAATGTAGAAATAGCTGACTCTTTTGTTTGAGGGTGATATTTCAACGCTATTTTTATCGTCTTTGGAAAAATATCGTCTTCAAACTTGTAATTCAAAATATAACCTTTATCAAATAATATCTTGGTTATCTCTTTTTTCATCTTTGAAGATGGTATCTCTACCATTCTATGCTTAGCCAAAGATGCATTTCTTAATCTCGTTAAATAATCTGCAATTGGATCTGTTAACATTACTTTTTCTTTTTATTAATTCTACAAAATTTTTATCGGTGGTATTTGTTACCATGAAGCCTTTTTTACTCCAGGTATCAAACCTGCCAATGCCATTTCTCTGAAATTAATTCTTGAAATGCCAAATTGTCTCATATATCCTTTTGGACGACCTGTCAATTTGCAACGATTATGCAATCTCACAGGTGAAGCATTCTTAGGTAATTTCTGTAATCCTTCGTAATCTTCTGCATCCAAAAGAGCCTGACGTTTTGCTGCATATTTTGCGACTAAACGTTCTCTTTTTCTTTCACGTGCTTTTATTGATTCTTTTGCCATAATATCATACGCTTATTTGTTTTCATCGTTTTTAAATGGGAAACCGAACGCTTTCAATAAGGACAAAGCCTCCTTATCTGTATTCGCAGACGTAACAAACGTTATATCCATTCCATTTATGTGATCAACTTTATCTATATCAATTTCAGGGAATATTATTTGTTCTTGAATACCGAAAGTATAATTTCCTCTTCCGTCAAATCCCTTTACATCAATACCACGAAAATCTCTGATACGAGGAATAGCAGTTGCTATAAGTCTATCCAAAAATTCATACATTTTATCCCCTCTAAGAGTCACTCTAACACCAACAGGCATTCCTTTTCTCAATTTGAAATTAGAAATGTCCTTTCTGGATACCGTTGCAACAGCCTTCTGTCCTGCAACAAGCGTCATTTCCTCCACACCTTTATCAATCACTTTTTTATCATTCAAAGCCAATTTACCTAAGCCTTGATTAAGCGATATTTTCAAAAGTTTAGGAACCTGCATAACTGTCTTATATTGAAACTCTTTCGTAAGAGAACCAATTATTTCCTCATTATACTTCTTTCTTAATCTTGGAGTATATTCCATATCTATTTAATCACCTCCCCTGATTTTTTTGAATAACGTACTAACTTATTTGTCTTTTCATCCAAACGTCTCCCAATTCTGGTAGCATTACCTTTTGAATCAACAACCATCAGGTTTGAGATATGAATTGGAGCTTCTTTTTCGATGATACCACCCTGAGTGTTCTTTGGATTAGGTTTTGTATGCTTTTTAATCTTATTAACACCCTCTACTATGGCTCTATTTTTTTCAGGGTAAACTACCAATACTTTACCTGTACTACCCTTAGAATTTCCTGCAATAACCTTTACAGTATCTCCTTTTTTAATGTGTAATTTCATAACTGTATCAATTTTTACAAATTAAAGTACTTCTGGTGCTAGAGATACAATTTTCATAAATTGTTTTTCGCGCAATTCTCTTGCAACAGGTCCAAAAATACGAGTTCCCCTTAATTCGTCATTGGCTGTTAGTAACACACAAGCATTGTCATCAAAACGTATATAAGAACCATCTGTCCTTCTTACTTCTTTCTTCGTTCTTACAACAACTGCTTTTGAAACAGAACCCTTCTTCACATTGCCTGATGGAAGAGCATCTTTTACAGCGATAACGATTTTGTCTCCAACGGAAGCATATCTAGCCTTTGTGCCACCTAAAACTCTTATACAAAGTGCACTTTTCGCTCCGCTATTATCTGCGACAACTAATCTTGTTTCTTGTTGTACCATTTCTTTACTTAGCTTTTTCTATGATTTCAACTAATCTCCAACATTTATTTTTACTCAATGGTCTTGTCTCCATTATGCGAACAGTGTCTCCCATACCAGCTTCGCCTTTTTCATCGTGAGCCATAAACTTAGTACTCTTTTTCAAGAATTTTCCGTATTTCGGATGTTTTACTTTACGCTCAACCATAACATTGATAGTTTTATCCATCTTGTTACTTACGACAATACCTACTTTTTCTTTTCTTAAATTTCTTTCCATCTTTTATACAGATTTTCAGTATTATTCAACTTTAGAATTTTCAGAAGATATCTGACGCATTCTTATTTCCGTATTTATCCTTGCAATATTTTTACGAGTGGTATTCAATACGTTAGGATTTTCCAATGGAGATACAGCATGATTGATTCTCATCTTTACTAGCTGCATTTGCTCTACCTCTAATCTCTCCTGTAATTCCTTATCAGATAAATCTTTTAACATCAATTTGTTCTTCATAACTAAACCCTCCTATTATTCTACGTAATCTCTACGAACTACAAATTTAGTAATTACCGGTAATTTTTGAGCACCTAACCTCATAGCCTCCTGTGCAACTGCCACCGGAACCCCTTCTGCCTCAAACAACATTGTTCCTGGTTTTACCCTCGCAACAAAGTACTCAGGTGCTCCCTTTCCTTTACCCATACGTACCTCGTTTGGTTTTTTAGTAATAGGTTTATCTGGAAAGATTCTAATCCATAACTGACCTTCACGCTTCATATAACGTGTAACAGCTTGACGGGCAGCTTCTATCTGACGACCTGTAATAAACGCCGTATTTAGACTCTTTATTCCGAAACTTCCAAATGCTAATTCATGTCCTCTATTGGCAATACCCTTCATTTTGCCTTTTTGCTGTTTTCTATATTTCGTCTTTTTTGGCTGTAACATATCCCTTCTCCCTATTTTTATTTCTTATTACTATTTCTACGAGGACGAGCCATAGCAGGACGTTGCCCACCTCTATTATTTTCCTTCGTTCCGCCTACCGTTGAAGGTACAATTTCAACTTTATTATAAACTAAACCTCTACAAATCCATACTTTAATACCTATACGTCCGTATGTAGTATGAGCCTCTGCTTGTGAATAATCTATATCTGCACGTAATGTATGCAAAGGAGTTCTTCCTTCTTTATAATGTTCAGTCCTTGCCATCTCGGCACCTCCTATACGACCAGATATAGTAACTTTTATTCCATCAGCATTAGCACGCATCGTAGAAGTAATCGCCATCTTGATTGCCTTACGATAAGATACACGACCCTCAATTTGTCTTGCTATACTCTGAGCAACTAAAGTAGCCTCCAATTCCGGACGTTTAACTTCTGAAATATTGATTTGAACATCCTTTTCAGTCAATTTCTTTAACTCTTCTTTTATCTTATCAACTTCAGAACCACCTTTACCAATAATATAGCCTGGTTTCGCAGTATTTATAGTAACAGTGATACGCTTCAAAGTTCTCTCTATGTATATCTTTGCTATATCTGCTTTAGACAACCTGGCATTAAGATATTTTCTTATCTTATCGTCCTCAACTAATTTGGCATCAAATTTTCTTCCACCATACCAGTTTGAATCCCAACCTCTGATGATTCCAAGTCTGTTTCCTATTGGATTTGTTTTTTGTCCCATCCTATTTAAATTTTTCTCTTATTAAACAAACTATTTATTTTCGGTAGAATCTACTGGTTTAACTTCTGCGTTTTCTTCAATTCTACTGCCGATTTCAAGTATAACATGATTAGAACGTTTTCTAATTCTATATCCACGACCTTGAGGTGCTGTGCGAAGACGCTTTAATTGTCTACCGCCATTTACACAAATCTGCTTTACGTACAAACTACTTTCCTCAACTGACTTGCCTACATTTTTTGCCTGCCAGTTTGCAATAGCAGATAACAACAACTTTCTCAACTTAGGGGCCGACTCTCTGTGTGAATATTGCAATATACCCAAAGCTTTATCTACATCCACACCCCTTATTGCGTCTGCCATTAAACGAGTCTTTCTTGGTGAAGTCGGATTGTCGTTTAACCTCGCAATATACCTACTCTTACGTGCTTCTTTATATACTTGTGCACATTTATGTTTTCTTGATCCCATCTTCTACTACTGTTTTATTTCTTAGCTTTATCTTTCTGGCCAGCATGTCCCCTAAAAATTCGTGTAGGAGCAAATTCTCCAAGTTTGTGTCCAACCATATTCTCGGTTACATAAACAGGGATGAATTTATTGCCATTATGAACTGCTATAGTCAAACCTACGAAATCAGGAGAAATCATAGAAGCTCTTGACCATGTCTTGATAGTCGTCTTACTTTTTTTGTTTTGTGCTTCCAAAACTTTCTTTTCTAACTTATAAAAAATATAAGGTCCTTTTTTTAATGAACGGCTCATGTCTTTCTCTGATTTAATTATTTTTTACGTCTTTCAACTATAAACTTATTTGATAACTTCTTAGGAGCTCTTGTTTTATATCCTTTAGCAGGAATACCTTTGCGTGTACGAGGATGTCCTCCCGATGCACGCCCTTCACCACCTCCCATAGGGTGATCTACTGGGTTCATCACAACTCCTCTCACTCTTGGTCTTCTACCTAACCAACGGGAACGTCCAGCCTTACCTGAAACTTCCAAATTATGCTCCGTATTAGAAACAACGCCAACCGTCGCTTTGCAAGCCTGAAGAATCATTCTTGTTTCACCAGAAGGCATCTTAATAATAGCATATTTCCCGTCTCGTGACATTAACTGAGCATACGTGCCAGCACTTCTCACAAGTTTAGCACCTTCTCCTGGACGCAATTCTATGTTATGAATCATTGTTCCAAAAGGAATCTCACTAAGAAATAATGTGTTGCCTATTTCAGGAGCAACTCCTTTACCTGACATAATTGTCTGACCGACTAGTAATCCATTAGGAGAAACAATATATCTCTTCTCTCCATCTGCATAGCAAACCAAAGCTATACGTGCAGAACGATTAGGATCGTATTCTATAGTTTTCACAACTGCAGGAATATCATCCTTATCTCTAAAGAAGTCTATCACACGATATAATCTCTTATGACCACCGCCAATATAACGCATAGTCATTTTTCCTTGATTGTTTCTTCCTCCGCTCTTGCGAACACCGAAAACAAGACTTTTCTCGGGTTTATTAGTGGTAATTTCCTCAAAAGTACTTGCTATTTTATGTCTTTGACCCGGTGTTGTCGGTTTTAATTTCTTTAAAGCCATCTCTTATTAAATATTGCTAAAAAAGTCTATTGTTTCACCTTTGGCTAATGTTACCATTGCCTTCTTATAAGCATTTGTTCTACCTTGTATAAAGCCAGCTTTTGTGTATCTTGCCTTTCTCTTACCTTTGTAATTGATTGTATTAACACTCTCAACCTTCACACTATACAAGTCTTCAATTGCTTTCTTTATCTCTATTTTATTCGCACGTCTATCAACGATGAATCCGCAACGAGCAGCATCTTTCTCGTTTATCTTCGTCATCTTTTCTGTAATAATCGGCTTTACTATAATACTCATGTCTTATTCTATTTTATTTTATCCCGATTAAATTTACTAACCTCTAGAATTAATGTTATCTAATTCCTTCAATGCAGATTCACTAAACACCAAAGTTTTTGCGTACAAAATTTCATATGTGTTCAATGTTTGTGCTGTCGTAACATTTACATTCCTTAAATTTCTAGCCGACAAAGTTACAAAATTATTTTGATTCTGAGGCAAAATAAACAAAGATTTTTTATCATTTATCTGTAAAGCTTTGATTACCTGCAACATATTTTTTGTTTTAGGAGCCTCAAAATTGAAATCTTCTACCACTTTTATCTGCTCATCTTGTGACTTATAAGCCAATGCAGACAATCTTGCAAGAGATTTCACTTTTTTATTTAATTTAAATCTGTAATCTCTCGGTCTTGGTCCAAATGCACGACCACCACCTATCATCACAGGGCTATTGATATCACCCGCTCTCGCTCCGCCTGTTCCTTTTTGTCTTTTAAGCTTACGTGTAGAACCCGAAACTTCGGAACGTTCTTTTGACTTGTGGGTTCCCTGCCTTTGATCTGCTAAATATTGTTTCACGGCCAACCAAACTACGTGATCATTAGGCTCTGTTTGAAACAACGAATCACTGACAACTATTGTCTTGCCCGTGTCCTCTCCTTTTATGTTATATATCTTTAACTCCATCTCTCAAGTTTTAAAATTGAACCCTTTGGACCCGGAACAGAGCCCTTTACTAATATCAAATTCTTCTCTTCAAAAATCTTTAATATTCTAAGATTTTGAATTTTCACTCTATGGTTACCCATCTGTCCTGCCATTCTTGTTCCAGGGAATACTCTAGAAGGATAAGAAGATGCACCCACTGAACCAGGAGCTCTCAATCTGTCGTCCTGTCCGTGAGTCTGGTCTCCTACTCCACTGAATCCGTGACGACGAACAACACCTTGAAATCCCTTACCTTTAGAAATTCCAACGACATCTACGAACTCACCCTCAGAAAATACATTGCAAGTCAAAACTTCACCAAATGTTTTCTTAGAACCTTCCTCAAAACGAGTAAATTCCGCCAAATGTCTCTTTGGTGTAGTTGACGCTTTCGCAAAATGTCCCTTCATTGGCTTTGTAGTCTTGCTCTCTTTCATTTCTTCAAAAGCAAGTTGAATGGCACTATAACCATCTTTTTCAGGTGTCTTGATTTGTGTTACAACACAAGGACCAGCTTCTATAACCGTGCATGGTTGCTGTTTACCAGAGGCATCAAAAATACTGGTCATTCCAATCTTTTTTCCTATTAATCCTGACATTTTTTAATTTTGTTTTACTACTTCCCAGCTTGATATTCCTCTCGGACTTCTCATAGGCTGGATAATTACTAACTTAATAAACTAAATTCTTATTTACACTATGAGCATCAAACTTTGATTTCAACTTCAACGCCCGAAGGTAATTCCAATTTCATAAGAGCATCTATCGTCTGTGCTGAAGTGCTGTCAATATCAAGCAAACGCTTATATGAACTCAATTCAAACTGCTCTCTAGATTTCTTATTAACGAAAGTTGAACGATTTACCGTAAAGATTTTTTTGTTTGTTGGCAACGGAATTGGTCCCTGAACGTGTGCTCCCGTCAATTTTACCGTCTTTACAATCTTCTCGGCAGACTTATCAACTAAGTTGTGGTCATAAGACTTTAATTTAATCCTAATTTTTTGCTTTTCCTGGCTCACAATTACTAATTTTTATTTGTTAAACCTTTGATTTATTATTTTAATTGTTTTCTTTCAAAACTTCATCTGTAACGTCCTTTGGTGCTTGAGAATAATGCGAAAATTCCATTGTAGAATTTGCTCTTCCTGATGTTATTGTTCTCAAAGCAGTAACGTAACCAAACATCTGTCCCAAAGGAACCTTTGCCTTTACGCTTTGAACTCCTACTTTTGCATTGATGTTTTCCAAAATTGCTCTTCGTCTATTCAAATCTCCTGTCACATCGCCTAAATATGCGTCTGGGGTATTAACCTCTACTGACATAATTGGTTCCATCAAGACAGGCCTTGCTTTTCTTGCCGCTTCTTTAAAAGCAATTTTTGCACATAATTCAAAAGATAAAGCATCTGAATCTACAGGATGGAACGAACCGTCTCTTAATGTGACTTTCATACTCTCCATTGGAAATCCAGCTAAAACTCCATTATGCATTGCATCTTTAAAGCCTTTTTCCACCGAAGGTATGAACTCTTTAGGAATATCTCCACCTTTAACCTCATTAACGAATTGTAATCCTTTCACACCTTCGTCTGCAGGTCCTATAGCGAAAATTATATCAGCAAATTTACCTCTACCACCTGTTTGTTTCTTATAAACTTCTCTATGCTCAACCACTGCCGTAATTGCTTCTTTGTAAGCAACTTGAGGTTTTCCTTCATTAACCTCTACATTAAACTCTCTCTTGATTCTGTCGGTTATAATGTCCAAATGCAACTCGCCCATACCCTTCAATATTGTTTGCCCTGAAATTTCATCAGTTTCAACGCTTAAAGTAGGGTCTTCTTCGCTTAGTTTATTCAAAGCATTGTTGAATTTGTCCAAATCTGCTTGAGCCTTAGGTTCTATCGCAATAGAAATTACAGGATCTGGAAATGATATAGATTCCAATACTATCGGATGAGCCTCATCACAAAGTGTATTACCTGTTTTTATGTCTTTGAAACCCACTGCTGCTGCAATATCTCCCGCCTCAATCTTATCAATAGGATTTTGACGATTAGCATGCATCTGCATAATCCTAGATATCCTCTCCTTTTTACCTGTATTTGCGTTATACACATAAGAACCAGATTCTAATGATCCGCTATATACACGGAAAAAGCACAATCTTCCAACATACGGATCGGTTGCAATCTTAAACGCTAAGGCAGCAAAAGGCTCTTTAACGCTAACTCCTCTCACTACTATCGCATCCGTCTTTGGATTTGTACCCTCAATCTCAGGTACATCCATAGGTGAAGGAAGATAAGCACAAACAGCGTCAATTAAATTCTGAATACCTTTGTTTTTAAAAGCAGAACCGCACAATA
>ONOZ01000262.1 GCA_900319595.1 uncultured Bacteroidales bacterium
CATTTTATCTGAGAAACTAATATATGCAGCATTAACATTTTCTTTATAATTAAAGTTATCTGCACGCGAAGTGTCCGCAACACCGTTTATATCAGCCGAAAACTTGTTATCAATAACAGCCAAACGACTTTTAACTCCAAATTCCAAAGTATGCCTTGCGTCAAAAGGTTTTACAACATCAAATTTAGCCGCATAGGAATTATACTTGTTATCTGCATCATTGTAAATGTCTTCTATCTTTGTTAAGGAATCTAAATTTCCTTTGTAATATTCGTTTTGACTTTGAGAAATATTTCCTTCTGTATTATGATTGAAATCAAAAGAAGCCGAATACTGCCCACCAAGTGAGTCAATCTTATGCGAATAATACAAACTACCCATAAGATTGTAAGAAGAATATTTCTCATCCGTGTTGTTACGATACGATGAATCTATAATAGAATACGGATTTTTTGAAATCTGCATTATGTGAGCTGGACCATCTACAATAGGCGACCAACCATGGTCAAAAGATAGCATAGCACCAATACTGCTTTTGTCGTTGATTTTGTAATCGGCAGATAAATTAAAATCCAATCCGTTATACTCGGTTACATCTTCTATTTCGTCCATATGTATTCGCGTGGTATCTCCCAAAGTATTCCAAATATATTGATCCATTTCCATACTATTACGAGCAGGAAACTTACTAAGACTTCCTCCTGCCGAGATAGTCCAACGATTAGTAACCCAATTCAAGTTAGCACCCGTGCTGTGTTTTATATCTTTATTGACACCTAACCAACTATGCACATCACCAGAAAATCCATTAGTTTTTGCTCCTGCCATTACGATATTGATAATACCCGCAGTGCCTTCAGCCTCGTATTTTGAGGAAGGATTTGTGATGGTTTCAATCTTAGCGACATCATTTGGAGACATACCTTTCAAAATAGACTTCATAGCAGAATAAGGTATGCGAATATCTCTTCCGTCAAACTGGAAAAGAATACCGCTTTGCCCTTGCAAGGTAATGTTTTCGTCTTTATCTATAACAACACCGGGAACTTTTCTTAGCATTTCAAAAACGTTGGCAGAGGTTGCACTAACGCCCTCATCAACATTCATAACTATTTTGTCGTTGTCCATTTCTATTCTCGTTTGTTTGCCGATAATGGAAACTTCTTGCAAATTCTCGCTATCAACTTCTAAAAATACGTTGCCAATATCAATAATGTTGCCACTTTTTTGATATTTTGTACCATTAACTTCAATAATGTTGTCCTTGTAACCCAATGAATTTATTTTTAGTATAGGCTCTTGTGATTTAACAGCAAGAGAAAACTCACCATTCTCGTTACTTACCGCACCTGTTATTAGTTTTGCATCGGCAGTTGTATCGCTAAATTGCATAACATTAGCAAACGCCATCGCTTCGTTAGTTTTCTTGTCAAGGATTTTTCCTTTAATCGTAAGATTTTGGGCGTTTGCAATAATACAAACTACCATCAAAACCATTAAAACACTAAATCTTTTCATCTCTTATATATTTATTATAATTATTACTTATTCTTTACTATTATTGTGCTACATAAACCTGCTGTTGTTGTGTATTAGTGTAGTAGTACAGTGCAAAAGTAGTACAGTTATTTATACCGACCAAATTTTTTTTGAAAAAACTTTAAAAATTACCTCTATTTTTGTACAATATACTAAAAATCAGCGATTTAATTTTTCTAAAAATTTGATAAATATTTTATTGTATTTGCTTTTTTGTGCTTATAAAAGGGCATTTCATAGTATTTTTATATCCTATTTTTAGATTTATTTCAATTTTTTAATTTATCTTTGCAATAGTATGGAGAGGAATTTAGAAAATTGTATATTGTTTGCGGGTATGACGAATAACGACATTGATACCTTGCTAAAAGGACTCTACTTTTTGGCTACAACTGAACTAACGATGGCTAATACATTTCATAAGAATAATTTCAAGAAAAGGCAATTTGCTTATAGATACAATGCATTCATTTGCTTTCAAATCTATAAGAAATAATATTGCAATATATCTTTTAAACATTTATAGAGCAACAAAAAACAACAAATTGACAATCAAACATTCTTAACTGCAAGTAGCAGATACTTTTGGGGTAACACAACCCGCCTTGGTAAATACAATAATAGAACTGACCAAGGCAGATATTATCACATCTAAAGATGAAGAATTTGAAATTTTAGATATAACGAAATTGCAACAAATAGTAAAGCAATAATTATACTAATCAAAACAATTTGCCATATATACCTTCGTCTGTCAATTTCTTAATTTTACGCACTACATCAGGTTTATCCTCTTTGTAAGTTACGCCAAACCATTCGGCATCAGAGGAAAGAACCTTTACTCTTGCTTTTTTACTATTTATAAGAGTATTGACAACCAATGGAATATAGTATTCGGCTTTTATATTTGTCAAGGCATCTGTTTTTAGAAACTCTTTGAAACCCTCTTCTATGTAGGTAAAGAAATCTGGTGTGAATCCCCAAAAATTCATTGACACAAGAGTATCTAAATCTAACAATTGCGATTTATTATCTTCCACATACTCTGCACCATTGGTTGTTTTGGCAATATTTGTTCGCTCTACAACTGACAAAAGATAGTTTTCGCTGTCCTTAGTACAAACTCCTCTTGATACTGTTCCAAAATCTGACAAAGTATTACCCAATTTGTAAGCAACCATTGAGTATTCACCATTGTTGTTTTCACATTTCTGCAAGTATTGTGCCATAACCTCGTAAGCTTGTCTGCCATAGAAATCATCTGCATTGATAACAGCGAAGGGTTCTTTGATAACGTCCTTTGCCATCAAAACAGCGTGTGCCGTTCCCCAAGGTTTTTCTCTACCCTGTGGGACATTGAATCCATGAGGTAGTTTATCCAAAGATTGATATACGTACTCAACGGAAATTTTATATCTATCCGCATTATTCACTTGCTTAAACGCTTGAGCGAAGTCTTCTCTAATGACAAAAACTACCTTGCCAAAGCCACCACGCACTGCATCAAAAACAGAATAATCTAAAATGCTTTCGTTATTTGGTCCTACGCCGTCCATTTGTTTCAAAGCCCCGTAACGCGAACCCATACCTGCTGCTAAAACTAATAATGTTGGTTTCATATTTCCTTATGTTTTTATACTATTCTACGAGAACCATCAGATATTACTACGTCATACACTTTTGGTTCAATAGAAAACTTGTTTTTATATTCTTTTTGTGCTGTCAAAATGAAATTATTGTATAATTCTTCTTTAACTAAATTGATTGTACAGCCTCCAAATCCGCCACCCATCACTCTTGACCCAGTTACATTGCACTTTTTGGCTATTTCATTTAGAAAATCTAATTCTGTACAACTAACTTCATATTTATGACTCATACCTTCGTGAGTTTGATACATGCATCTGCCGACAGTTTCATAATCATTACTTTGTAAAGCACCGCAAACGTCCAATACTCTTTGCTTTTCCTCTAAAATATACTGCCCACGTATGAAATCTTCTCTACTCACCTCATTTTCAATTGCGTTAAGCATATCATAAGAAGCATCACTCAAGAATTTTATATCATTATATTTCTTTTGAATTGCCTCTAAAACTCTTTCGCAACTCTCCCTACGTTTGTTATAAGCAGAAGATGCTAATTCGTGTTTTACCAGAGTGTCTAAAAGTACGAGTTTATAGCCCTGAGGTTTGAATGGAAAATATTCATATTGCATTGTAGCACAATTCAAACGAATAAGAGAATCTTTTTTCCCAAAAACAGATGCAAATTGGTCCATAATACCGCACTTAACCCCGCAATAATTATGCTCTGTTGCTTGTCCAATATAAGCAAGTGTAAGTTTATCAATTCCTAATGAAAAAATATCGTTCAAAGCAAACGCAAAACAACTCTCCAATGCTGCCGAAGAGGACATACCTGCACCCAAAGGAACATCACCAGCAAATACACAATCAAATCCTGAAATTTCATAGCCACGTTTTATAATCTCGCGTACAACACCAAAGATATATTTTGCCCAAGATGGAGTAGGAATATCGCCTTCTTTCATCCCAAACTCAGCTCTTTCATTATAATCCAATGAAAAAGCCCGTATTTTGTCCGTATTATTAGGATAAATTGCTGCATAGATACCTTTATCTATTGCACCGGGGAAAACAAATCCACCATTATAGTCTGTATGCTCCCCAATCAAGTTTATTCTACCGGGAGATGTGTAAACAGAAA
>ONOZ01000227.1 GCA_900319595.1 uncultured Bacteroidales bacterium
AAAAGGTGTGGAGCAACAAAAACTTCGCACCTTTTGTTGTTGCCAATAAAAGAAATTTTTGTAAATTTGCATACTCAAACTATTAGAAGACAAATGAAAGAAGTGCTATTGATATTAGTTATTACTATTGTTGCAATAGTTATTTGTGGGTTTCTTATAGGTATAAAGATATTTCTACAAAAGAACGGCAAGTTTTCTCATACCTGTGCATTTGATTGGGAGGAAGAAAAATGTAAAGATTGTAACGGCAACTGTAAAGACTGTACAGTAGAGATTGGCAAAATTAGTACTTGATAGCAATAATATCGTAAGGTTCGTATATGATAAGTAGGCAAGACATTGACAGAATTTTGGACGCATCAAAAATAGAGGAAGTGGTTGGCGATTTCGTGGAATTGAAAAAACGCGGAGCCAACTATACCGCCTGTTGCCCTTTTCATAACGAAAAAACTCCTTCTTTCCATGTTAATCCTGCTCGTGGTATATTCAAATGTTTTGGTTGTGGAGAAGGGGGCGATAGTGTTGGTTTTTTAATGAAACATCAGCATTATACTTATCCTGAGGCGTTACGTTATTTGGCAAAAAAGTATCATATTGATATTAAAGAAGAAGAACTTTCGCCCGAACAGATAAAAGAACAAAACGAAAAGGATATTTTGTACCATATAAACGAACTTGCTTGTAAGTATTATTATGACAATCTATTCAATAGTGAAGAAGGGCAAAGTATAGGTCTATCTTATTTTAACGAAAGGCAAATTACACGAAAAACTATTGATACTTGGCAACTTGGTTATGCAAAACAAAAAGGCGATGATTTTACACAATACGCTTTAAAGGCAGGTTACAAAGAGGAAGATTTGATTAAAAGTGGGATTTGTTTAAAAAACGATAAAGACGGCTTACTTTATGATAGGTTTCGCGGTAGAGTTACTTTTCCTGTCTATAATGTTAGCGGTCGAGTATTGGGATTTTCTGCTCGTATCTTAACTAATGATAAAACAAAGGCAAAATATGTAAATAGCCCCGAAAGTCCTATATATATTAAAGGTAAAACTTTGTTTGGATTGAATTTTGCACGCAACGAAATGGCAAAACAAGACCTTTGCTATTTAGTTGAAGGCAATATCGATGCCATTATGATGAGCCAAAATGAAGTTAAAAACGTTGTTGCCTCGTCTGGTACTGCCTTAACAGAAGACCAAATACGTATGATTAAGCGTTATACTAACAATGTAGCGGTTTTGTATGATGGGGACGCCGCTGGTATTCATGCTGCCATACGTGCAACGGATATGTTTTTGAAAGAAGGTATGCATATCTCTATTGTTTTATTCCCAGATGGAGATGACCCCGATAGTTTTGCAAGAAAACATACCCAAGACGAGTTCCAAGAGTTTTTGAAAACTAATGCTCAAAATTTTATAATATATCGTACCAACCTTGCATTGCAAGAAGCACAAAACGACCCAATAAAAAAAGCCGCTTTGGTAAAAGATATTTTGCATTCCATATCTTTGATACCAGATTTGATTGAAAGGACAACATATATTCAGCAATGTTCTGCTATCTTGAATATGAGAGAGGAAGTTTTGACTGACCAACTGAACAAAGAATTACTACATAATATTCATATAGCAAACAAAGAATCTAAACAAAATAAAGAAGAAATTCAGCATCAGGCTAATATAAACACATCTGAAACGCCGTCTTTGGAACTCACATCAAAGGAGGAAAATTTGGAAAAAAATCTGTTGAGAATCTTAGTTAGTTACGAAGACAAGACTACTAACCAATCCGTATTGATAAATAACAAAACCGAAAGAAGACTTTTCTCTGCTACAGAGTATATTCTGAATAATATCATTACAAATGAACTTCCTTTTAAGCATCCTTTGTACAAAAAAATAATTGATAAATATATTGCGTGTTATAGACAGGACGGCAAGATATTGAAAGCAAGTGATATCCTAAAGGAAGGTGATACGAATATCAATAATATATTGAGTACGTTAATGATGGAATCCTCGCGTATTAGTATTTCTGACAATTGGATAAGTAAAGGTATGTCTGTTCCCGATATTAATTCTCAACAAGTGATAGATTCGGATATTAAATATACAATTCTTTCGGCTACGTTACACAGATTGTCTATTATGATGGAGGATTTGAAAAATCAAATGAAAGAGAACCCCCATGACGACAATATTACCAATACTTTTGTTTCACTTACTATTATTCGCAACAACATTGCAAAGGAATTAAACCGATGTGCGTTTTAGACTATGAAAAATTATTCTATTTTTGCAATATTGTTTTTCTTTGTTATCTATGTCCTTTTGGCAAGTAACAATCTTTCTGCCGACGCCTATGCTTATGCTTATAGTGCAACAAGTGGCAAAGACCTAATTTTTCCTCATCACCTGCTTTACAATCCATTTTGTTATCTTGTTGTAAGATTATTTGATTTTCTTGAGGTTGAACCAATTAGAATACTGCAGACAATGAACGCTTTGTTCACTTGCTTGTCATTACTTGCGTTGAGGTTGATTTTAAAAAAATTAAATAAATCAGAAATTCATATCTTTTCGTCTATCTTATTTGTTGGTTCGTCCTTTGCCATTATGAGATTTGCTACTGACAACGAGTGCTATATAATTCCGTTATTCTTTTCAATGTTGGCAGTACTATTTTTACAAAAATTTCATATAGCAAGGAAACAACAAGATATTATTCTTTGCGGGCTATCACTTGCTATAGGATGTTTATTTCATCAAATTGTAATTTTACAGTGGTTATGTATTTGTGCTTATCTCCTATTTATAAAAACTAAACGCTATTTTCTTACCTTTTTTGCAATTTCCCTTATTGTACCATTGAGTTATTGGTTTTTTAGTTTTGCCGTCAATCAAACTTGGAGTATCAAAAGTTTAATTGTATTTATTCTTAACGATTATATAAGTGGAGTTGCCAACCCGCCATCTGTTACCTCTATTTTGAAATTAGCACCTATAAGTTTATTTCGTACTTTCTTTCAAATGCATGGCTATGTTATCATTTTGTTTAAACAACATATTGTACTTTACTCTACTATAACATTGATAACTATTACTTTTGGCATTTTAGCAATAATCAATATTATAAGGTTTAAACATAAAGATATTATAAAAACCTATGACAATGGTTTTAGAATAGTTATCTGGGCAATATTACTTACAAATATTTGTTTTGCTCTTCTAAGCAATGCCAATAGTGAGTTTATGGTCGCTTTACCTTTTGTTGCTATTATATTATATAATCTTTATTCGTATCCTAATAAGGTTATAGTTTTTCTATCCTGTGCAATGTTCCTTTGGAATATAAGTGTTGGTTTGTTACCATATAGAAATAAAGACCTAAAATCTTATCATAAAATAGTAGAGTTTATAAAACAAAATCCTAATAACATATATTTGTTGTCTTTCAAGCCTGAGGTGGAAAACGAGTTGTTATATTTGTACAAGACCAATACTAATAATATCTTTTATTCCATTAGATTTAATGCAGATATGCAACGACTAATTATAAAACAAAATAAAACTATTTATACAGACTGGTTTGACGAGGGTTTTGTATATTCACGTCAGAATATGATAGAAAATAATAATGATTCCAAATTAAAAAGCTTTTTTGCTAATGCTATTATAACTGATAGCACCATCTTTCAATCAAAAACTGAGACAAAAAAACTTTACAAAGTAACATTATTATACAATGGGAATTAAAGCACTTTAATTTTGGTAGCATATAGTAAAAAATTTCTCCGCCTGTCTCCAAAAATCTACAAAAGATTTCTCTACACAATTAGGATTTTCTATCTCTATCTCCTTGCAAACAAAAGAGATAGCACTTAAACTCATGGCAATGCGATGGTCGTTATAGGTATTGAATGAAAAACTACTATTTTGCACTTTATCTACAAAACCATCTTTATCAAAACTATCAATTATCACACAATCTTTTTCTTCTTTACATCTATCGCCTAATTTGTTAAGTTCCTTTATCATATTTTCTATACGATTGGATTCTTTAACTCGCAAACTTGCAATATTTTTTATAAAAACTTTTTTGTCAGATAGGTAACTTGCCACCACAATGGGACAAAACAAATCTGGACAATCAAGTAAATCAAATTCTAATTCCTGATTTTCAGCTACTAAACTCTCCTCGTAAGAAAGCACTGCCCCTTTTTCGTCAAATAAGGTTAAAATTCCCAAATTTTTAAAGAGATTTACACACACCGCATCTGCTTGTAAGATACTTGTTTGCAGATGATTAACTCGTATATTTTGCAATTTACCAGCATATACATATAAATAGAAAAAGCTTACACAAGAAAAATCTTTTTCAATTGTAATTTCGTTAAAAAAATAACGTGATTGACTGCAAACAAGTTGATTATGCATTTTTCTTATTTGTCCATTGCATTTGTTTATTAAAGATATGGTCATATCAATGTATGGCATGGAAGGTTGTAGATGAGGTAAAACTATGGACAACTCGCCTTCTATATTAGGAGAAATTAGCAATAAGGCACTAACTATTTGACTTGTCAGGTTTTCTTTGATTTCTATTGTCTTATTGCCTACAAGTTTTTTTCCTACAATTGTTACAACAAAAAATTCTCCACTATGGTCTATTCTAATATCCGCTCCCAAAGAATTTAGGACATCTACTAATGGCAATACTGGTCGTTGCCACATACGTTTATCTGCTAATAATTCCCATTTGCCTTCTGTTACAGATAATAGTGCTAAAAGAAATCTGAATGTCGTACCCGCATTTTTGCAATTAAAAGTGTTATTTTTCTTGTTTTCAATCTGTTGCAGAAATTGATTCAGCATTTGCGTATCATCACTATCCGACAAATTATTTATTGTAGCGTTAGAACCTGCTAAATGCCTGATAACAAGCAATCTATTGGAAATACTTTTTGAATAAGGTACATCAACAATAAGATTTTTTGTTAAAGGGGTTCTTTTTTGCAATAATACGCTATTGTAAAGCATCATACCTCTATATTGTAATCGCTAATTTTTCTATACAATGTCCTTTCCGAAATACCTAATTCCTTTGCTGCCAAAGCACGATGTCCATTGTTGCGTTTCAACGCAGAAGTTATCATTTGTACTTCCATCTCTTCTAAAGTCATTATAGGACACTTCTCGTCAATCTCTATAACCTGCTCTTTTTCTTGAGCATCAAAAACATTGTCTTCTGTTACCGATGAGGAAATATGTTGTAACGGAGTTGTATCATGCAAATTGGAGTCTTGCAGAAGCAATGTGGTAGAAGGGTTCATGTGATTTATAAACGTACCCACAACGTTTTTCAATTGTTCTACCTCGCTACGCAAAAATGCTATATCTTTTTTGTTTTGCATTATGGTATATAGAGCTTCGTCTTTGTCAAAAGATTGTTCTATATTGTCAATTGCGACAGGCAAAGAAGTAATTGGTGGAATGTATCTTTTTAAAGTTTCTGCATTTATCTCTCTATCGTGTTCTATTATAGAAATCTGTTCAGCTATATTCTTCAATTGTCTTACATTTCCTTGCCAAGCATAGTTTTTTAAATATTCTCGTGCGTCTGTTGTTAGGGAAATATGTGGCATATTGTATTTTTCGGCTTGATCCACGGCAAAGCGTTTGAAAAGCATGTAAATATCATCTTTTCTTTTACGTAATGGAGGTATGGAGATAGAAATTTGATTCAGTCTATAGTACAAATCCTCTCTGAAAGTTCCTTTTTCAATGGCAGAAATCAGATTGACATTGGTTGCTGCAACTACTCTAACATCGCAATGCAAAGTTTTGCTACTACCAACAGGCAAATACTCCCCACTTTCTAATACTCTAAGCAATTTAACCTGCATATTCATCGGCAATTCTCCCACCTCGTCCAAAAATATAGTACCTTTATCTGCCTCGGCAAAGTATCCTTTACGGTCTCTGTCTGCGTTAGTAAAAGCACCTTTAACGTGTCCGAACAATTCACTCTCAATAGTTCCTTCAGGTATGGCTCCGCAATTAACGGCTATATATTTATTGTGTTTTCTTGGCGATGAGGTATGAATTATTTTGGAAAAGACTTCTTTACCTACCCCACTCTCTCCCATAACAAGCACACTCATATCGGTAACCGCAACTTGAACGGCGACATCTATTGCGTGCATTAACTGAGGGTCGTTGCCTACTATGCCGAATCGTTGTTTTATTGATTGAATATCTGCCATAATCTCTTTTTCTCTACATCAAATATCTAAAAGGTAACAAAATCCATTCTATAAGTTTCTCTATATTAGGACGATTTGCCCAACTCTCATAATCAAAATCCTTGCTATACTGTTCTGTATAAGCATAATGCTCCCTAAGTTGCGAAAGTATGTTTTTTTCTTTACCAACAAGTGCAATTTCATACTGATAGCGAAAACTTCTATAATCAAAATTAGCCGAAGATAAACAAAAAATTTCATCGTCTATCATTACACTTTTGGCATGTAGGTTTGCAGGAACATAAAATTTGAAATTAACACCCGCTCTGTACAAAATACCTGCATAGTGTCGGCGAATAATATCTACAACTCTAACGTCCGAATTATAAGGAACATATACTTTTACATCAACACCTCTTTGGGCAGCATCCATCAATTCCTTACGTAATGCATGTCCGGGTAAAAAATAAGGAGTTTCTATAACAACACTTTTTTTTGCCTCTCGAATAAGTTTTTCGTACTTTGTTTTTATTCTTTGACGCACACTATCCGGATATTCTTGAATAAAAATCCAATCTTCTACGTGATAACTCTTATTACTTGCCACCATAGGAATATCATACTTGTTGTAAGTACGGAAAGAATCTCTAAAACTCCGCCTAAAAATAGTCAAAAGTTTGTGGTCGGTTGTTCTCAAATTCAATTCTCGCCAAGAGATACTATAGGCAGTTATGTTCGCCGAACCCATATAAGCAATTTCGGAGTCAATGATAAGCAATTTTCTGTGATTTCTACAATGATTTTTTGCTAATCGTCCCTTAGTTAAACGCATTTTTCTATATAATCTAATTTCCACTCCTGCGTCTATAAGAGGTTGGAAATAAGACAAATCGCTTCCTGTACCCCATGCGTCCAATAGCAGTTTTATCATTACGTTTTCTCTTGCCTTTTTCTCCAATGCTAACAAAAACTTATCTCCCATGGCATCTTTGCCAAAACGAAAAGTTTCTAAGAAAATAACACGCTTTGCTCTGCCAATGTCGTCTAACATTGCATCGTACATTTTCAGATTGTCGTCATAGATAATATATTCTTGTTGGTTATTCATTATCAAAAAAGTATCATAACGTCGCTATATTTTACGAAATGCAAAGATACGAAATTTTTTATTTATTACAAAAATCTCCATGCTTTTTTGGCGAGGGGGGAAGATAAATTCTTAGGGCAATGTCTGTTGCTTATGT
>ONOZ01000226.1 GCA_900319595.1 uncultured Bacteroidales bacterium
AATGAGTTTATTATTGGCTATGGCTTTGATTTAGATGGGTTAGGTAGGAACTTACCCGACATTTATCAAACAATATAACAAAAATGTAGCATATAGACAATTTGTTGCTATATACTACATTTCTAAATATTCTATGTTTTATACTGTCATGCCACCATCAACAGAGAATGTTGCACCATTGACATAAGAACTCTCTTCGCTTGCCAAGAAAACAAACATTGCTGCTATATCTTCTGGTGTTCCCAAACGTCCTACTGGTACTTTGGCAATCATTCCATCTAATACTTCTTTTGGCATCTTAGCAACCATATCCGTTGCAATGAATCCAGGAGCAACAGCATTGACCGTAACGCCTTTTCTTCCTAATTCTCTTCCTAAAGTCTTAGTCATACCAATGATTCCAGCCTTTGTTGCAACATAATTTGTTTGACCAAAATTGCCATATAAACCAACAACTGAAGAAACATTGACAATTCTTCCCCAACCTTTGTCAAGCATAAATGGAGATAGACATTTAACACAATTAAATGTACCTGTAAGGTTAATATCAATCACATTCTGCCATTGTTCAATAGTCATTTTCTTTAAAGTAGAGTCATTTGTTATACCTGCATTGTTAATCAAAATATCAACTCCACCTTTTAGTTCTTTAACTTTATTTGCAGCTGCTTCTACGTCCGCAAAATTGCTAACATCCACAGGCATAAAAGTTAGATTGCAACCTTGTGCTTTTGCTTCCTCAACAAATGCTTCTCCTTTTTGAGGGTTTCTTGCCCAAACTACAACATCTGCACCTTCCTTTGCAAAACGTAAAGCAGTTGCTTTACCGATTCCTGATGTACCGCCTGTAATAACGGCTATTTTTCCTTGTAATCTCATGATAATTTTTGTTTATTTAATTTTTACTATACCTATATTTAATTGCTTTCTCAAATGCAAATATACAACTTTTATTTCAAATTCATAAATATCTATCCAAATAAAATCTTCTTCAATACGTTATCTCCTTCTCAATGATTTACTAAACAAGGCAAATACGGTAATCAATTCCAAACGACCAATACACATCATAAAAGCCATTGTCAATTTCGCAAGGTCTGAAAAATGAGAGAAATTACCCGACCAAGATTCTCCAAAACCTGGACCCATATTGCAAAGTGCAGATATACTGGACACAAACGCTTCTTGCAAATTGACTCCAAAGGCAACTAAGAACAACGTGCCACATACCAAAGTAATGATATAAAGCATAAACATATTAAAAACATTGTACAAAGTTTCATCGCTTAGCATCTTATGATTGATAGTTACAGGTATGAAAGCGTTTGAATGAATCCCTTTGTTAATTGTGTTTCTCGCATTTTTGAAAAGTACCATCATTCTAACCAATTTTAGTCCTCCAGAAGTAGAACCACTCATTGCACCAGAATTCATGAGCAAAATCAAAATCAACACTGCTCCTATTGGCCAAAGATTAAACTGACAACAAACCAAACCTGTAGATGTCAAAACGGAAGCTATCATAAAAAACGAATGGCGAATAGTTGAGGTAAGTTTGTCTGTACTAAAAATGATGGAAGTATCATTAAGCACATTTATTAAGATGATAGACAACGCCGCCAGCACAATAACAGACAAATATACTCTTAATTCTTCGCTCCTTTTTATTTCTTTAAAATTCCTTTTTGCTATTGAATATATGAATAACAGATTAGTACCCGACAAAATCATAAAGCAGGTCATCGCCACTTGAATTTGTGGTGAGAATAGCATTACTGAGGTATTTTTGGAGGAAAATCCTGCCGTTGCTGCCGTTGTAAAAGCGTGGCACAAGGCATCATAAGGAGTCATACCCAATAAATAATAAGTCATTCCATAGATAGTAGTCAATGATACATAGACAATAAGCAATGCTTTGGAAGTTTCTTTTATACGAGGTGCTATTTTACTTTTATCAATTCCTGCAACTTCGGCTGAAAACAGACTAGTACCTCCCCCACCAGCAAAAGAAAAAACAGAAAGCATTATAACTATTATACCAATACCTCCTATCCATTCAGTAGTCAATCGCCACAATCCTACACCATATGGCAAACTCTCAACATCTTCAAGTATCGAAGAACCCGTTGTTGTAAATCCACTCATAGTTTCAAAAAAGGCGTCAATAAAATTAGGTATATACCCGCCCAAATAATAAGGTAAGGAACCAA
Organism: uncultured Bacteroidales bacterium; assembly: GCA_900319595.1. Lineage (GTDB taxonomy): Bacteria > Bacteroidota > Bacteroidia > Bacteroidales > P3 > Scybalousia_A. The sequence continues at coordinate 2,211 of ONOZ01000226.1, forward strand.
ACAACGAGAAAACTACCCAAATCAAAGTAACTATCAAAAAACCAGTACGTTTGTCTATATCTATATTTTGTTTTCTGAAAATCAAATAATCAAGTAGCCCTGCAAAGAAAGTTATAGTCGCACTAATAAGCATAAAACTGACAGCATGATATTGTTTTGTTACAAGGGAGGCAATAGATACAACAGCAATAAACACTCCTTCCATCATAAGTAACAAACCTATGACTTTCAATGCAGTACGCAACATTCTAATATTTGGACTGAGCGTTTTTTCTTTCATAACCATTATAATATTCTACGAATACGTATAGAAAACAAAACTAAAAACGAATATATCTCCAATCTTCCAAGTAGCATCAAAAGTATTAAAAACATTTTTGACAAGGTATTCAAATCCGAATAAGCAAAATGTCCTATATATCCACCTACCACGGGACCTATATTACCTAAATTAGCGGCCGAAGTATAGATTGAAAGCGAAAAATCATTACCCAAACAACTCAAAATAAATACTCCTCCAAGAAAGACTATGAAATAAAGGAAGAAGAAACCAAAGATTCTGCGTATATCCTGCTCATCGACAGATTTTTTGTTATACTTGACTGGTACAATTGCCTTAGGGTGAAAAATTCTTGTCAAAGCCGTACGTGCAAAACGAACTAAAATCAAAGCACGTATCACCTTCAAACCCGTAGAAGAAGATGCCGAACAACCACCAATAAACATCAATAAAAGCAAACACACACTTACAAACTCACCTATTGAAGATACTTGCAAATCATAGCCTGTTGAAGAAATCATTGATATGGAATAAAAGAGTGAGGTACGTATTCTATCCATTATAGTCATATCTTGCCTTGCAGCCCAATAGATAACAAAACATAGACTCACAACAATAATCAAAAATATATAGTATCTAAATTGTTCATTGGAAACAACGCTTTTGAATCTACCTCTAAACAAATTGACAAATAAGAAAAAACTCACGCCACTAAGCAACATAAAGCACATAATTGTCCATTGCACAGAATAAGAAAACGCTCCTATGTTACCACTTTTAGTAGAAAAGCCACCTGTTGAAATTGTAGAAAAACTATGAGATAGTGCGTCCGTAAAATTCAACCCTTGATACAAAAGAAGAGAAAAACAAGCCAACGTTAATAAGGTATAAACCAAAAAGATTGTGCGAACAGTAGTTAGAATATGAGGAAAAATCTTCATATTAGTCAAAGAAAAGAACTCTGCATTGAAAAGATTATTCATATTTATGCTTGTCTTTGAAAACAAAGCGATAACCAATAGCGTAAAACCCAAACCACCTATCCATTGAGTAAAAGAACGATAAATAAGTAACCAAGAAGGTAAATCTTCGGGTTTATCAATTATGGTAGAACCCGTTGTAGTAAAACCACTAAAAGACTCAAACAAAGCATCTGTAAAAGAAAATTCGTATGGAGAAAAGAAATATACAAAACTACCTAAAAAGGGGATCAATATCCACAACAACGCAACAATAATCTGCCCTTGTCGTTTGCCGATTTCCCTATTTGTAGTACTCATATCTATTTGTCCAAAAAGTTTTCAAGTATTAAGAATTCAGTATTCTTATAAAAAATCTTAATTAAACAATTTCATTGCCTTGGCAGCACTCTCTGGCAAAGAAAACACAACAACCTTGTCGCCTGTTTCTATTTGTGTATTACCTCTTGCAATAAAACTCTGACCATCTCTAATAACTCCACCAATACTAACACCATCTGGTATAGTCAAATTCATAACTATATCTTTGGTTGCAGGAGATTTTTCCTTTACTATCACTTCAAAAACTTCGGCATCAATTCCCGAGAGCCATTTGCTTGAAGTTACCTCTCCTCCAAGTGTAAAACGTGCAATATAACTTGCAGTAATTAGTTTTTTATTGATAATAGTATCTATTCCAATGTCTTGCGAAACGTCTATATAGCCAATATTTTCTACCAAAGCCACTGTCTTCTTTACTCCGTGCTTATGTGCGTGCAAGCAGGACAATATATTGGTTTCTGTTGAGCCTGTTGTTGCAATGAAAGCGTCCATTTCCTTTAATCCCTCGTCTGTCAAAAGTGAAATATCGCTACCATTTCCGTTTATTATCAATGTTTTGTCCAAATCATCTGCCAAAATATAACAACGATTTTTATCCTTTTCAATTATTTTCAACTGAATCTTGTCTTGTAAATTCAATGCGGCACGTCTTCCAATCCTTCCACCTCCAAGAATCATTGCTTTTTTTATAGTAAATTCGTGTTTTTTAAACAATGATTCAATGATTTTCAAACTATCTGGACGCAACAGCAAATAGACCAAATCACCTGACAAGAAATAATCCTCACCGCCGGGTATTATTGTTTGCCCTTTACGAATTATACATACTATTCGGGCGTCCATTTGTGGATATAATTGTGCTATTTCTACAATCTTTTTGTTTGTAAAGGCTGTATCATCGTCCAAACGTGTCATATAAATAGATAACAATCCACCCGAAAAGTCAAAAACTTCTGTTGCTGTATTGCGAGATAACAAATTAGTAATTTCCTTTGCTGCAATACGTTCGGGAGATACCATTTCGTCAATACCCAAAGCCTTGAACATACTTTTGTTATCGTCATTAAGGTATTCAATAGAAGACACTCTGGCAATAGTACGTTTGGCTCCAAGACGTTTTCCCAATATACAAGTAATAATGTTTATATTCTCTTCGTGCAGAACGCTTATCAACAAATCACATTCTCCAATTCCTGCCTCTTTTAATGTTTTTATAGATGTAGAATGCCCCGTTATAGTCAAAAGGTCATTATCCGTCTGCAACAAACGTAATAACTCGCTATCTGAATCTATTACTGTAATGTTGTGGTGAATCTTTGACAAAGTTTTTGCCAGATGAAAACCAACCTCCCCGTCTCCTGCTATAATTATATCCATTTTTATAGAAAACATAACATATAGCACACAATACAAATAAGATATTACATGCTATATGTTACAAGTTTTTAAATTATTTTAGTTTTGCAACCGCTTCTTTTATACGTTTCATTGCCTCGATTATGTTTTCATCGCTTGTAGCATAAGACATACGGAAACATTCAGGTGAGCCAAAAGCATCTCCACCAACAGTAGCCACATGCCCTTCGTCCAAAAGATACATAGCAAAGTCAGTAGAATTGTTTATTGTACGTTTTCCATCTGTTTTGCCGAAATAATAAGAACATTTTGGAAATACATAAAAAGCACCTTGTGGGTCATTTACTTCGAAACCTTCTATATCTTTGGCAAGAGAAACAATAAGATTTTTTCTCCTTTCAAAAGCCTTACGCATCTGCTCCACAGGTTCTTGACTCATATTATAAGCGGCAACTGCTGCCATTTGAGAAACAGAACAAGGACCAGAAGTATATTGACCTTGCAATTTGTTACAAGCCTTTGCAACATCAATCGGAGCAGCAATGAACCCAATTCTCCAACCTGTCATTGCATAAGCCTTACTAACTCCATTAACAATTATACATCTGTCTTTCATACCCTCACATAAAGCCAAAGAAGCGTGAGGAGTGTTAGTATAATTCAAATGCTCGTAAATCTCGTCGCAAATCACATAAACATTAGGATGTTGTCTTAAAACCGTTGCCAAACCCTCCATTTCTTCTTGTGTATATACAGCACCTGTTGGATTAGATGGAGAACACAAGATTAGCATTTTTGTTTTTGGAGTGATAGTTTCTTCTAATTGTTTTGGTGTAATTTTAAAATCTTGCTCTATTTTTGCTTCTACAAACACAGGCGTACCATCTGCCAAAAGTACCATTTGAGGATAAGACACCCAATATGGAGCAGGAATTATTACTTCATCGCCATTGCTTATCAAAGCCATAATGGCATTAGTTACACTTTGCTTTGCACCATTAGAAACTATGATTTGGTCAGCAGAATACTCCAAATTGTTTTCGTTTTTCAATTTATTAACTATTGCTTTTTTCAATTCAGGGTAGCCCGGTACAGGAGAATAACGCGTATAGTTGTCGTCAATGGCTTTTTTCGCTGCATCTTTTATATGGTCAGGTGTATTGAAATCAGGCTCTCCTACACTCATATTGATAATATCAACACCTTGTGCTTTTAATTCTGAACTTCTTTGACTCATAGCCAAAGTTGCTGACGGGGACAGACGATTGATTCTGTCAGATAAAATATTACTCATATTATTTTTAATTTATTTAATTTGTTTATACAGTTTTTAGAATTGCAAAGATATTAAAAAAAATCTAAATAATACAAAAAACGGACAGAAAATTTTGATACTTTCTGCCCGCC
>ONOZ01000225.1 GCA_900319595.1 uncultured Bacteroidales bacterium
AAATAAAAGGAAAAGCCAACGAGGTTGAGGCTTGCCAAAAATACCGAAAAGGTCTTACAAATACTTCACTTGGCAAGTGATGACGGCTCGGAATAGACGAGTTTTGCAAATTTAGTAAAATTATTAACAATTACACACGGCACAAAGGAGTGTCGGGCGGGTGCAAATCCCGTGTTATATCGTTATGCTATTTGTACCTAAAATAGAATAGCGTTAAGCATTTTTATTTTGGTATCTTGCAAACACAAGCGAAGTGGAAGAATGTGATAATTAGACTAAATAGCAAACGCTTATTTTAAACCAACACTTTCGGACAGGGGAAAAACAATTTCCGAAGTACCCTGTCCTTTTTTAGAAAACATCAAATTATGCAAAATATAGAAAAATTAAGAGTTTTTACTGCATTTAGTGGTTATGATTCTCAATGTTTAGCATTAAAACGTTTAGGAATTGATTTTGACCTAATTGGTTGGAGTGAAATAGATAAACACGCTATAAAAGCACATAATCTATTTTTCCCTGAATATACTGAAAGAAATTATGGTGATATAACCAAGATAGATTGGGAAAAGGTAGATGATTTTGATTTATTTACCTATTCTTTTCCTTGTACAGATATATCATTTCTTGGACAAAGAAAAGGACTTACTGAGGGAAGCAACACACGTAGTTCTTTACTATGGGAATGCAAAAAAGCAATAGATATTAAACGCCCTAAATATCTATTGCTGGAAAATGTATTAGCATTAGTGCAAGGAGGAAATAAAAAACATTTTATAAATTGGTTGAATATCCTGCAAAAATTAGGGTATCATAACTATGTTAGTATTTTATCCCCCCATCAATACAATGTTCCACAAACAAGACATAGGGTCTTTGTTGTATCTACATTAGAAAGACAATACTATTCTTATCCTACTCCGATAAAACAAACAATATTCATAAAAGATATATTAGAAAAAGATGATGATGTAGATAAAGGATATTTTTTATCTCAAAAGCAGTTTGATTATATTACAAAGAAAAGAAACAAATGGAATAAAGATAAAAGTGATTTTACAAAAGAAAGTCAATATTGTGGATGCATTTCTGCAAGGTATTATCAATCACGAATAGGAGCCATACCGCATTTGAGATTAGGGAAAAACAAAGAAATAGCAAGGGTATTAACAGAAAGAGAAGTAGGACGATTGATGGGATTAAATGAAAAGGAAATAACCCTTTTAATAAACAATATTCCCAAAACAAGACTATATTATATGTTAGGGAATAGTATTGTTGTAGATATATTAGAGGCAATATTTAGAAAAATGTTTATAGAACCATCTGTAAAATTAGAACTATTTTCATAAAAACAAATTTAAAAACTATATAAGCAATGGAAAATATTAAAAGATTTAGACAGATTACGCAAGATATGGCGAATTTGTACGAAAAGAAAAACGCAGACTATGGCAATTCATTTGAGCAAAGTTTAGATGAATTTGGAATGGTTGCTGGACTTGTAAGAATTGGCGATAAGTTTAATAGAATTAAAAATATTGCCGATGTTACCAATGGAGTTAAATATAAGCCACAGGTAACAGACGAAGCCTTAAAAGATACTTTGATAGATATGGCAAATTATTGCATAATGTTGCAAATGTGGTTAGATAAAACAGATGAGCAATGAGTATAGATAAAACACACACAGCAGAATATGCAGAACGTGCATTGTTAGAGCATATTTTAGAAAAATGTAAAAATTATGCTTGTTTTACATTGAAGTTTGAGGGCGAGAATATTTATATTCCGTCAGAGATATTTAACCAAAAGGAGATAAAACAAAGAATTAAAACATTAACCAAAATAATAACAGAATAGATTATGTGGATAGCAAGAGATAAAAACAATGACCTTTTCGCTTGTAATATAAAACCTATAAGAAAAGGAGAAATCTTTACAGTAAGTTTAGAGACTTGGGAGGAGATAGATTTTGAAAATTGGCTTCGGTTAGACCCTGATGAATTTCCCGAAGTTACGTGGGAAAATTCTCCCGTTGAGATTAAGGGATTTGCATTAACAAAAGGTTTGGACTTAAAAAATAAGATATAAAGAGATGAAAACGCTTAAATTAGTTTTGAAAAAGAAATGGTTTGATATGATAGCCAGCGGTGAGAAAACCGAAGAATATAGAGAACTCAAACCATATTGGCAGAAAAGACTTTGTAAGTTTTGCCACCCATATCATTGCACTGTATTACCTTGCGAAGATTGTTATCAGCAAAATACTGATATTTTAGAAGATTTTCGCAGACACGAAAAGGTTACGTTTTATCTTGGCTATAAGAAAGACCGCCCCCAAATGACGTTTGAAATAAAGGCTTTATCTGTTGATGGAGGCAAGGCAGAATGGGGAGCAGAAAAAGGCAAAGAGTATTTTGTAATAAAATTAGGAAAAAGAATTGATAACTTATAAAATTATAAAATTATGAAAAAAGAAGTAAAATATTATGGCATTGCGATTGCTGGGGTTTATGTTAATTCTATAAACTGCAATAAAATAACAGGGAAAAATATTAAAGGAAAAGTGTCTTACAACCCTGAAACAAAGACATTAACATTAAACAATGCAATCATTGATGGTAACATTGGGTTTTATGGAGTAGTAGATATAACCATTACTCCTGTCGGGGAAAACATAATGGCTGGCTATATTGAAAGTGTAAGTGGTACAAAAACAATAAATGGTACAGGAAGTTTAAAAGCAAGTTACATTGACTGTTATGATAAAACTCTAATAGAGAATTGTACTATTGAGATTGTTGCTGATACTGTAGGCTACGAGTGGGGAACGCACGGTCCTGATAGTAAATTAACTATCAAAAATGCAAATCTTTCATCAGAAGCATTTGAAGTTGCAATAGGAAGTTTTAAAGATATTGAGTTGATTGGTTGTGAAATTGTAGAACCCGCAAATGCTCAAATAATTGATAACGAGTTTGATGGTGAGAAAGGTAAATATATTTGCGATGGCGATGGCAATATTGCTAAAAAAGTTGTTATCAAAAAATCTGCTACCACCATAGATTATGGCATTACAATTGCCAATGTTAAAGTTACTTCTGACAACTGCAATAACATAACAGGAGTGGGAATAACTGGCTCTGTGTCTTACAATCATGAAACCAAGACATTAACTTTAGACAATGCAACAATTAATGGTAATATTAGTTTTGGCACTACCCCTAATATAATAGAAGATATAACCATTACTCTTGTAGGGGAAAACACTGTTATTGGATATATTAACCCCGTAAGTGACACAAAAACAATAAATGGTACTGGAAGTTTAAAAGTAGAATATATTAACAATTGGCATGAGAAAAACTCCATAATAGAGGATTGTACTATTGAGATTGTTGCTGGGGAAGGCTACTGGGCACTGTATGGTGAAGGTGATAATAGTAAATTAACTATCAGAAGTGCAAATCTTTCATCAGAAGGAATGGTTGCAATAGGAAGTTTTAAAGATATTGAGTTAGTTGACTGTGAAATTGTAGAACCCGTTAATGCTCAAATAATTGATAACGAGTTTGAAGGGATTGCAGGTAAATTTATTTGTAATGAAGATGGTACTATTGCTAAAAAAGTTGTTATTAAGAAACTATCTGGTCTTAATGATATTGCTCAAACTAATAATATAAATATCTATCCGAACCCTGCACGCAACAAAGTAACGATAGAGGGTAAAGGCGAAATAGTTATTACTAATAGTTTAGGACAGGTTGTAAAGGAGATTAAAGATAATAATACTTATAGAACACTTAATA
>ONOZ01000223.1 GCA_900319595.1 uncultured Bacteroidales bacterium
AAAACAACTTTACGATAAAAAGATTGCTATCATGGGATTAGGTCGTGAAGGACAATCTACGTTACGACTACTAAATGAGATAATGCCTGACAGACAGTTTATACTATATGATGAGAATCCAAAGAAATTTGAAGAAATCAAAGATTTAATAAAGAATCATCGCTGTTTTTGGTCTAGAGAAGATTTATTGTTTATAAATAAAGAATGTACGCTTATTTTTATTACGCCCGGAATGGCACCTAAAGACTACCCACAATTAGATTTTAATAAATTGACAAATCAATGTAGTATTTTTTTAGGGTTATTTGGTCAAAAATGTATAGGTGTGACAGGAACAAAGGGCAAAAGTACAACAGCATCACTCATTTATCATATAATAAGGCAAACAACAGACAATGTAATTTTAGCGGGTAATATAGGCGTGCCGTTTTTTGATATTCTAAACGAGATAAATAAGTCAACAATAATCGTTTTGGAATTGTCCTGCCATCAATTGCATTTAATAGAACAATCCCCGCACACTTCCATACTTTTGAATCTGTATGAAGAACATTTAGACCACTACACGAGTTTTGAGGATTATCAAAATGCAAAACTTAATCTACTATTCAAGGCGACAGATAACGATATATTCATATATAATGGAGATGACGAGATAATCAATAATAGATTGCAAAGCCAATGCTCTAATACAAATACTATAGATTTTCATTTAAATGATTACCATTGGGATGAACATCCATTTTTGAAAGGAATGCATAATAGATATAATATTATTGCTGCCGTAAAAGCCGTAGAATCAATAGGTATTGACGAAAAGGAGTCAGTAAAGCATACAATGACTTTTAAAGGATTAGAACACCGAATGCAATTTATAGGAGAAAAAGACGGCATTTTGTACTATGACGACTCAATATCTACAATCCCACAAGCAACATTGGCTGCAATAAAATCCTTACCTAATGTTTCCACATTAATATTAGGCGGTATGGATAGAGGTATTGATTATTCCCCATTAAAAGAACTTAATAATATTGCTACATTAAACAATATTGTATTTGTTGGCAACGCAGGAAAACGTATGTATGAATATATTGGTAAAAATAAACAATTCAATATCTTGATTACAGATGATTGGCAAAAAATAGTGGAGTTTTGTAAGACAAATGCTCCAAAAGGTACATCTGTTTTGCTATCGCCTGCTGCAAGTAGTTATGACCAATTCAAAAATTTTGAACATAGGGGTTCTTATTTTAAAAATTTAATTTTTTCATAATCAAATATTTTCATAAAAAACGGGAGTAGATTTTTATAAAATTCCACTCCCGTTAATGTTATGTATATTAGTTTTATGGAATAATAATTTCATCTACCGCATTTTGTTGCTCTTTTTCCTTTTTCGCGTTTTCAAGTTGTTGCTCCATTTGTTTCTTTTCCAAAGCATCGTATTTATCCTGAGCTTCCTTTACAACTTCTTCATTATCATAGTTATCAATAATACTTTTCAAAGTCTGCTTTGCCTGAAATTCGTTGCCACGTTCTGCAAATATATCTGCCCACAGAATAAACGATTTTGCCAAATAGTATTCATCTGTAGGATTCTTCGCAAACGCTTTTATAATCTTTTCGCTCTCATCAAGATTTTTGTTATTATACTCCATGAGAGCCAATGTATACATACTCTCTGATGCAATTTCTCCATTATCCGATTCTTTTATCTTATTAAAATATTCCCTTGCTCTCTCATTTTCCGCAATAGAAAAATAAGACTTTGCAAGTATGTATTCTGCTCTATCCCTACTATCCTTTGGTAAATTATTCATATTAGCAACCAGCTCGGCATACTGTATAGCGGAGGCATACTGTTCATTATCATAATACATTTGCATCAAAGCCAATTTAGCCTTAGTCTTATTGGAAGAAGATGTGGCAATACTATCCAAACGAGTATAAAGAACTATTGCTTGTGTCTTATCATTTTTCTCATAATAAGATGCAGCATTGACAAGTGCCTTTTCTGTATATTGAGTCGCCGGTTTCATTGCCAATTTAGAATAATATGCGGCTGCCTGTATGGTATCTCCCGTATGCATTAAACAATCCGCTAAGTAATATGTTACTTTATCTGAATTTGGAGTATTAGGAAAAGATTGCAAATACTTCTCAAATGAAACAACTGCCTGTTGGTACTTTTCATTCATATACTGATTTTCTGCAGTTTGGTAAAGCATACTCTCTTTTTCTGCATCGGTAACAGTAACATTAGGTATAGTCTTGACATAATCAAAATATTCATCTGTTTGTCCTTTATCCATATAAATGTTCTTAATAGTTGATAAGGCAGCTTTAGACTCGATTGAATTAGGGTATTGCTTTACCAATTTGTCGAGTGTAGATAGTGCTGCATTATTATTACCTGCTTGATATTGTAACATACCTATTTTTCCTAAACTTTCTTTTATATTTGCTGAGTGAGGATACTCTCTAATCAATTGTTGGTAAGTAGATAATGCTTTATCGTTTTCGTCCAATGCAAGATAGGTGTTTGCTAATTCGTATGTCATGTTAGGACGATATATTGAAGATGGATATTTATCTATTGCCGTTTGCAAAGTTTGAGATTTCGCTTTATGATTGCTACTTGCACCTTGAGCCATTGCTTTTTGGTAATAAGCATAATCCGAATTATTCCTACCCTCTCCTATCACCATATCATAATATTTAATTGCACCAGAAAAATTACGAGTCATATATTCGCAATCTCCAAGACGTAATTTGCTATCATTAATTATAGTAGAAGTGATGTTCTTGGTCTTATTTTCAATCACTTTCAGGTAATAGTTTTTAGCAAGTGCATATTTCTTTTGTTTAAATAGATTATAGGCCATAGAGTAATCGGCATTATCTGCATATGACGAAGTTTTGTAAGATGGTGTTGAGTAGAATTTATTTAAAGCAATAATACTGTTGGAATATTCATCAATTTTGTAGTAACTCTCCGCCTGTAAATAGTATGCAGATGCTGTAAGTGTATTGTTATGTGGGTATTTCAAAGATTTATCAAATGTCTGAATGGCTTGTCTATACCGCCCAATGTTATAAAGTTCAATGCCACGATTCACGGCAATCTTTTGGTAAATTTCATTCATCTGCTTGGTACGATTATCCATCTGCTCCATTAACTCCATTGCATCCTTATAGTTACGAGTACGCTCATATAGTTGCACAAGGTAGTTCTGGGCATCTTTTTTCTTTGGAGAATTAGGATATTTTTTGATATATGTTTGAAAATTTTTGATTGCCTCGTTGTAAGGGCCTGGGTCGTTGATGCAAAGTTTAGAATAATCAAACATACTCTCCATTTGAATTTCTGTATCAAAAGACATTTCACTTGCTCCTTTGTAAGCATTTTTAGCAAGCGTTGTATCCATTACTTGCAAATAACAATAACCTAAATAATATAAGGAATTCTGCCCCATTTTATCGTTTCCTTCGGCTGCTTTTTTCAAATAATCTATTGCATTTGCATATTCGCCTGTCTGCATCAAACAATATCCCATCAAATAGTTATCATCTCTATTTACTGCTTGATTACTTTCTATAGACTTTTTAATATATGGTAACGCCTCTGCATACTGTCCTTTTTTATAGTAAGCATCGCCGAGCATTCGGTTCAATTCTGTTGCTCTTTTACTATTTATAGATGTTTCCGATAGTTGCGGAGCCATTTCTATTAAATTATCATAATCTCCATCTAAATAATAAATCTGACATATATAATAAGGTACTACACTTTTAAAGTATTTATCTTTTTGTAATTCTTTAAATTCTCTTAATGCTTGTTTGTACTTGCCTTGTTCATAAAGAATATGTGCGTAATAGTACTTTGCGGGAGATGAATACACACTTTCGCTATCTTTTACCTTTTCAAACGAAGACAAAGCACGTTCATACGAACCATTTAAGAATAAACAATATCCTATTTTATAATAATACTCCAAACGCTCACTCTTACTTAGTGCCTCAACGTCAATTAACTGATAAGTTTCTAAGGCTTTAGCATATTCGCTTTTCTGTATATACCAATTTGCAATATAGAAAACTGCTTTTGTTACCCTTTCGCTATTTGGAAATAAAGCTATATACTCGTTAAACAATACTTCAACATCATTATTCATCAAATAATAAGCACACATTGCCCTATTAAAATACAAATTATTCAACTTATCGCTTTGATTATCAAAATTATACAAATCCGATGCAATGGAAGAATATTGTTTTATTAAAAGCGAATAATCGTTATAAGCGTCCGAATAGTTACGGGCTAAATATTTTTCTTCGGCACTCCTTTCCAATGCGTTATATTCCTGTGTAGAAAGCGTATTTTGTGCATTTACTACATTTGCTGTAAAGAGTAAGAACGCACCTACTAATCCTATTGTTTTTATTATTTGATTTTTCATATTCTATTGTATATTGATTGTGCGAAATTAATATAAATATTTTATTCCTTGCCATTTAAATATTTTTTTTTATCATATCTTTACAAAAAATCCATATTAAGATTTTGTATAACTCCAAAAAATTACTACCTTTGCAAACGAAAAATCAATAAATATACATATAGATGACCTTTGAAGAATTAGGACTTGAACAACCATTGATAAAAGCGGTAAGAGATTTAGGATTTGAAAATTGTATGCCTATACAAGAACAAACAATTCCTATCATTTTGCACTCCGAAGCCAATATTGTCGGTTTAGCACAGACAGGGACGGGTAAAACAGCGGCTTTTGGTTTGCCTATTATAAATAACATTGTACGTAGTGCAAATAATGAACAAAGAAAATTTAAAGATAATAAAAAAACTTCACGTAATACCTGCACATTGATTATATGTCCTACAAGAGAATTGTGTATTCAAATTGCAAACGATTGTAGAAAATTTGCTAAATATATTTCTTGGCTCAGAATCACAGCCGTTTATGGAGGTGCATCTATTGACGGGCAGATTAAAGAATTAAAAAAAGGTGCAGATATTATTGTTGCAACGCCCGGACGTTTAATAGATTTGCTTGATAGAAAGAAAATTTTTCTTGATGAATTGAAATATCTTGTTTTGGACGAAGCAGACGAAATGCTTAATATGGGATTTAAAGAGGATTTAGATAATGTTTTTACTCGTACTCCACAAGAAAAACTTATTTTTATGTTCTCTGCCACAATGAACAAGGAAGTGGAACGCATAGCCTCATCATATATTGATAATCCTATAAAAATTCAGATTGGACAACGTAACCAAGGCTCAGAAAATGTTAAACATTTCTATTATTTGGTACATCAAAAAGATAGATACTTAGCATTGAAACGTATTGCAGACTATTACCCAGACATTTACGCTATTGTTTTTTGTCGCACCAAGATTCAAACGCAAGAAGTAGCTGATATGCTAATCAAGGACGGATACAATGCAGATAGTTTGCACGGAGATTTGTCCCAAGCTCAAAGAGACCATGTTATGAGCCGTTTTCGCTTGCGTAATATCCAACTTCTGGTGGCTACTGATGTTGCTGCACGAGGTTTGGACGTAAATAATCTAACCCATGTTATAAATTATGAACTGCCTGACGAATTGGAGCAATATGTTCATAGAAGCGGACGTACTGGAAGAGCAGATAAACAAGGTATATCCATTGCAATTATAAATTTTAGGCAAAAAAAACGAATCAAATCTTTGGAACAAATCCTTAAAAAATCTTTTCAGCAAGCCAAAATCCCTACCGCCAAAGATGTCTGCAAAAAACAACTATTCAACCTTATCAATAGAGTCGAAAATGTAGATACCGCATATGATGAAATAGATGCTTTTATACTAGAAATTAGCAAAAAACTTTCTTGGTTAGATAGAGAAGATTTGATAAAACATTTTGTATCTTTGCAATTTGAAGAGTTGTTGAAATACTACAAGGATGCTCCTGATTTGAATGTAGATGAAATTGCTGAAAAAGAAAAACAAAAACGCGAAGATAAGAAACGTTCAAAACAAAAAGGCAAACAATCAAGACAACGAGATTTCAATAAGAGTCATTTTGCAAAATTGGTTATCTCCTTTGGCTATAAAGACAAAATTGTCCCACAACGAATTATAGGCATGATAAACGAATATACCCCAAGCAAACGAATAGAGATTGGAAAAATAGATATCAATAACGATTGCACTTATATAGAGGTATCAAAAGACGGAGCGGACGATGTAATTGACGCTTTAAATGGCAGAAAAATAAGAGGTAGAGAAATTTTTATTGAGTTTGCATAAATACAAGGTTATCAATAATATACAAATCACTGTGAAAAATTAATTAATATCCGAGAATAAAAAATTTTTATCGCTTGTTAGTAAAATTATACTACATACCTGTTTTTTGCGATGCAAAGATACAAAAATTTTTTAAAAAATTTGGGCAATAAAACATAATTTTTTAACTTTGTCGCTCCAATTTGTTAGAAATTACTAAATTAAAAATTACATAGATATGAAAAAATTTTTCAAATTATTAGTAGTTTTCTTCTACATCATTATTGTAGGAGAAATGAGTGCGATTGCTGAACCAGCAAGCCCAAAGCCCATCACTAAAAAACAATCCGATGGTAGTACAATAACCTTTATTCTTCAAGGAGATGAGCATGTACATTGGGCAAAAACTCTTGATGGTTATACATTGTTACAAAATGGTAATAACGATTGGGTGTATGCCATAAGGAATCAATTAGGTGAGTTGGTTGCCTCCAATGTTATTGCTTCCAATCAAGAGGAGAGAAATGCTAATCAACAAAGTTTTGTAGCATCGTTGCAAAAAGATTTAAGATTCTCTCAAAGTCAAGTTGCAAGCAAAATGAAAACTCTTGGTACGAAATACTATTGGGACCCATTTCCAACTCAAGGGAAAAGTAAAATGCTTGTAATATTAGTAGAATTCTCAGATGTAGCATTTTCTTACACTAACAATGATTTCCAAAACTTATGTTCTCAAAGTGGTTACAATGGAACAGGTTCATTTAGAGATTATTATTATGAACAATCTCAGGGTCAGTTTGATGTAGAAGTTACAGTAGTAGGACCATATACTCTACCTAATAATATGGCATACTATGGTAGTAATACTAATCAAAATCAGAATTATAAAAACTTTGTTACAGACGTTGTTATGGCTGCTGACTCATATGTAGATTTTTCTCAGTTTGACAATAATAATGATGGCTATGTAGATGGTATAGGTATTTTCTTTGCTGGAACAGCGGAAAATGTTACAAGCAATCCAGATGAGATTTGGCCACACCAAGGAACTCGCTGGGTGCAAACTAATGATACAACTGCCGATGGTGATTTTATCTATACCGCACGTTATATGTGCTTTGCTGAGAAAAGACCTACTGCTTGGGAATATGATGCGAATTTGGACGATTATGTGGTAAGTGAATGTAACATTACAGGAATTGGTACCATGTGTCATGAGTTTGGACATATGTTAGGATTGCCTGATATGTACGATACGGATTATGCTGAGTCTGGAGGACGAGCCGTTACAACAGGAAGTTACGACCTAATGGCAGGAGGTAATCATAATAATGATGGATATACACCTTGTAACTTGCCGATATATGAAAAGTATATGTTAGGTTGGAATAGTTTGGACACACTTGATTTGACTGAAACTAAAAACGATAATGAACTCGTTGCTCTAACGAATTATAATGATAAAGGTATAAATATTTCCCTTAATGACGATGAGTTTTATATATTGGAAACTCGTAGCAAAAATAGTAAATGGGACGCCTATATTCCATCTTCTGGTATGCTGATTTATCATGGCACTCATTCTATGGTGGATAATGGCTATAATGCAGGTAATGCACTAAATGTTGATCCTTCTAATCGTGGCTGGTACATTGTACCATCTACTGGAGAAACTGACGATGGCGATACAAGGTATGCTCCATTTGCTGGAGAGAGTGGAATAACTTCTTTTTCTCCTACATCTGCAAGTAAGCCTATGTTAAAAGATGGTACTCCTATTGATTTGAAAATTACCGAAATAGCTTGGAAAAACGACTCTACCATACAATTTAAATACAACTCAAATGATATGTCTATTGAAGTAGAAGACATCGAGGCTATCAATAATACTCAGGACGGCTTTACTGCAAAGGGATTCATTACATCAAAAGGAAACCAAATCATTACAGAAAAAGGTATTCTCTACTCTACATCTAACGATTTTGATTATAACAGCGGAAATAAGGTATTAGACAACAACCTTAGCGACACCCTAAACATTTCTGCAACCATAACAGGCTTAACTGGAGTTAAATATTATTATCGTGCGTTCGCTAAGGCAGGTAATGAAATAGCATATTCTCCTATTAAATATACATATACTAAAGTACTTGATATAGACGGACCAAATATTACGTATCAAGGAACTGGAACTCAGACAAAAACAGCATTTAGTTTTACTCCAACAAGCAACTGTGCAAAGTATGGTTTTCAAACGGGAGGTACAGGTTGGCTGTCATATTGGTCATCTCAGGAAAATAAGGACGAAATAAGTTATCTTGCAACACATTTAAATAATAATAACGGCTATTACACAATCAATAGATCTATATCTTATAGCACTATTCCATACAATGCAGAGAGGACTTTATATTGCCTTGCCATAACAACCAGTGGAGATAGTATTTTGTATAAAAAAACATTTATAAATAAACTACCTGCACCTGAGGTAGAAATTTCTGAGGTGTATGCTGAAGATAACAACGGAAGTATATCTGTAGATTTGGAATATACAAAGAATGAAAACGTTATCAGATATTATACTTTCGTTGGAGATGAGGGTACAATTGAGGATTTGGCTCGCCAACACGACTCTACAATGAATCAAGTGTTGAACGTTGCAAAAAATCTAAGTCTTGTTGCAGAATATAACGATGATGAATACTATAGCAAAGTAGTTACCAAAGATACAAAATATGAAATCATTGTTTGGGCTATAGGTCAATTAGATACTAATGTTACAAAAAGAAGCTTTATTGTTACAACTATAGATACATCAATATGTAGTGGCGACTCTTTCAAGGGAGTAACATATTCTACAAATACCACTATAACAGATATTGTACAACCTTCTTTAAACTATGATTCTATTACATTTATAAATATAACTGCAACACCTACAAATTACATTAACCTTACTGCAACTACTTCTAATGGCAAGATTATAGGTAATGTTGCCGAATCTATAGTAATAGATAATGTTGCATGTACAAGATTTCAAACAAATAGCGGCGAAAGTATTGATGCACTAACTATTTTGGATGCAGGCTCTATCAATTTTGCAGCAACGGACTTCAATGCAGATATTATTAAAGACAAACCTATTACTGTACAGAAGAATATCAACTTAAAACAATGGAGTGCCGTAGGATTTCTAACAGACGCCAACGAGAATAGAATCTATGATGTACTCAACTCTACTACAGTATTTTATAGTAACCAAAGTATGCTATCTTCTGATGCTTCCATCGCTGAGATAGATATGACTAAAAAGAATTCTGACAACAAGTGGGGTATTTGGGAGTACAAACGTAAAAACGATGCTATTCCTACAGAAAGGGGCTTTATGGTTTATCCTTGGGGCAATAAGAATGGAGTAGAAATAAGCGATAATGAATATATGCATTTGACTATGTCAATACCTACCAACAAGGTTAATGAATATATAGACGGCGGTATGAAGAAAGTGTTCAAAAACAATGGACAAGAATCTCGTCAATGGCTATTATACAATCCATTTATTTCTAAGATAAACTTAACAAGAGTTTGGCAAGAGAATAAGAATAAGATTCAAGGTGCAGAGCAAGAAGGTTACATCTATGTTTTGAATGCAGCAGGTGATGATTACGATGCAATTGATGTAAATAATGGTAATAAAAACTATACTATCAATCCTGCAAAGACATTCTTCTTACCTATCAACAACACGGCAGACGAAATAGTCGTTAATTTCAATTATACAAACGAATACCCTATAAATAATACTTCTGCAACAAATATAGCAAAGAGTGGTGAAACAAAACACAATAGGATTACTTTCACTTCCTTGGCGAACGGAAAAGAAAAATTTGCTTTTGCACGTTTAGATGAAAATGCAACGAACGGTTTTGATAGAAATGATATTTGGGTAATGCTGTCTTTGAACGAAGATGTTGTTCAACCATATTTTGTAGAAGAAAATGAAGATTTGTTTGGTAATGTCTTTTCTTCAATGCCATACATTGCAGATATTAACTTCCACGCTACGAAGCAATCTCAAACTGAATTAGTTGTAACAAATATTCCTGAAAACATAGAAGTTTCTATTATTGATGCTAATACCAATGAAGAAACTATATTAACTAATGGAGAAACATTTAATTTTGTTGCAAACGAAGGTGAGAATGCTGGGCGTTACAAAGTAAAATTTGCAAAGAAATCATCTATTGAAGATATAGAGAATATCGTAAATGTTCGTTTCGTACAAAATGCAGACGAGGTGCAGATATTTGGCAATGATTTGCAAAATGTAAAAGTTATAAATACTTTGGGACAAACTATTTACAATCAAATACTTTCTGGTAACGAAGCAAGGATTAGTAATTTATCTACTGGAGCATATATTGTTAAGGTAAAAACTACTAATGGCACTGCTATAGAAAAGATTATCATTAAGTAAAATAGATAACAAGTTAAATATCTTTTAATTAAAGGAGTATAATGTAATTTTGCTCCTTTAATTTTTTATTGATTTAATACAAATTAGTTACTTTTCGTAAATTGGAATCTTTTTTAATTGTCGTTTATTATTGCAATATAAAATATTTGTTATAATTTTGCACATTGTTAAAATAGCATATTAAAGTCGAAAAATTTAATAGACATGAACAAAAATCAGATAATAAAAAGGGACGATGCTGTTGTGCGTTTCGTTGGTGATAGTGGCGATGGAATGCAATTGACAGGCACACTCTTTTCGGACACTTCAGCATTGGACGGAAATGATATAGCAACATTTCCTGATTATCCTGCCGAGATACGTGCTCCTCACAATACAATAGCCGGAGTTTCGGGCTTTCAAGTACATATAGGCAAAAAGATTTATTCCTCTGGCGATAAGGCAGACGTTATTGTTTGCATGAATCCTGCAAGTATGAAATCCAATTTAAAATGGGCAAAACCCGGCACGACAATTATAGTAGATTTGGATACGTTTACTGATGATGCATTAGCAAAAGCAGGTTATGCAGAAAATCCTTTTGAAAATGATTCTTTGAGTAATTATAACATTGTAAAAGCTCCTATAACTACATTGACATTAGAGGCCGTGAAAGATATTTTTACCGACCGCAAAAATGCTATGAAATGTAGAAATATGTTTGCTTTGGGAATGATTTTCTTTATTTTTTCAAAAACTACTAACCATGCCGATGAGTATTTGGCTACAAAATTTAAAGGAAAAGATGAAATCATAGAAGCAAACAAAAAAGTCATACGTGCTGGCTATAACTATTGCGAGAATGTAGATGTCCAGCAGACTCCATTACAACAAGTTGAGATTGCTACGGCTAAGATGGAGAAAGGCAAATATCGCAACATAACAGGAAACATTGCAACGGCGTGGGGATTGTTAGCGGCAGCAGAAAAAGCACATTTGCCTTTGTTTTTAGGCTCCTACCCTATCACCCCCGCAACAGATATTATGGTAGAATTGGCAAAAAGAAAGTCATTAAATTGCAAAGTATTCCAAGCGGAAGATGAGATTGCGGGAATATGTTCTGCTATAGGTGCTGCATATGCAGGAAACTTCGCTTGTACCTCAACATCAGGCCCGGGACTTTCATTAAAAAGTGAGGCATTAGGCTTGGCTGTAATGACAGAGTTGCCATTGGTGGTAATAGATGTGCAACGTGGCGGTCCATCAACAGGATTGCCTACAAAAACCGAGCAAGCAGACTTAAATCAAGCATTGTTTGGACGTAACGGAGAAGCACCTTGTATAATTATTGCACCGTCTTCGTCTGCAAATTGCTTTGATTGGGCTTTTGAGGCAGGCAGATTAGCACTGGAAAATATGACTCCTGTAATTCTTTTGTCAGATGCTTATTTGGGTAATGGTTCTCAGTTGTTTAAAATCCCAAGCATGAAAGATTTCCCTGAAATTCACCCACCTTTTGCGAAGGAAAACGATCCTAATTATTTACCTTACAAAAGAGATGAAAAAACTTTAGTACGTCAATGGGCTATTCCTGGAATGGAAGGATTAAGACATCGTATTGGAGGTTTGGAAAAAACTGATGGCAAAGGTGAAGTTTCAACAGACAATATGAATCATGCAAAAATGGTTTATTATCGTATGGAGAAAATCAATCGTTTGGCAGAACGTTTGCCAGAACAACAAGTCCAAGGAGATGAAGACGCCGATTTGTTAGTTGTTGGTTGGGGAGGTACTGCTGGAGCGTTAAAATCTGCCGTTGAAGAGTTAAGAAATGAAGGCAAAAAGATTGCTTACACTCACTTCAACTATATTTGTCCGCTTCCAAAGAATACCAGCGAAATTATGAATAGGTATAAGAAGATTGTTGTTTGCGAATTGAATATGGGACAATTTGTTAATTATCTTAGAATGAATTTCCAAGGAATTATGTTCCATCAATACAATAAGGTTCAAGGACTTCCATTCGAAGTTAGCGAGTTAAAAGAAGAGTTTAACAAAATATTAGGAGAATAGTACTATGATAGAGCATTCAAAAGTAGAATTGACTAAAGCGGATTTTGCATCCGACCAAATGGTTAAATGGTGTCCTGGTTGTGGAGACCATGGTATTTTGGCAGCAGTTGAAGGTATTTTCCCTAAGATTGGATACAAAAAAGAGAATTATTGTATTGTCTCTGGTATAGGCTGTTCTTCACGCTTTCCTTATTATGTTAATACATATGGTTTTCATGGTATTCACGGCCGTCCTGCTGCTATTGCATCGGGAGTTAAGATGGCTAATCCGGGATTGAGTGTTTGGGTTGTGGCTGGTGATGGTGATTCTACTGCAATAGGTGGCAATCACTTTATGCACGTGATTCGCAGAAATATGGATATAAACCTTATGATGTTTAATAACCGTATCTATGGATTAACCAAAGGGCAATATTCTCCTACAACAAAGCAAGGACAAATAACAAAAACTTCTCCTTTTGGCGTGCTGGATTATCAATTAAATCCGGGAGAATTAGTAATGGGAGTTAGAGGTACTTTCTTTGCACGTGCAGTTGATGTACAAACTAAGCAATTGCAAGAAGTATGCGATAGAATGGCGGCTCACGATGGTTGTGCTGTTGTAGAGATATTACAAAACTGCGTAATTTTCAATAATGGCACTCACAAAGAAATTACAGACAGAGAAACAAGAGACGATAATCAACTTTGGGTTGAACACGGTAAGCCAATGATATTCGGAAAGAACAAAGACAAAGGCTTGGTACTTAAAGGTAGAAAATTTGAAGTTGTAACTATTGGTGAGAATGGTATAACGGAGAATGATATTTTTGTTCATGACGAGACAACTGAGGACACGGGTATTCATATTATGTTAGCACAAATGCAACCTCCTGAGTATCCTATGGTGTTTGGAGTTATTCGTGCTGTAAGGAAACCTACTTATAACAAAATGTTTGTAAATCAACAGTACGAGCAAATGCAAAAATCTCCTATAAAATGTGTTGATGACTTATTGAATAGTGGCGACACCTGGGAAATAAAATAGATTATCAAATTATAATTATCTATAAGCACGTAATAACACAACAATATTACGTGCTTTTTGCTTTGTTTATTATTCTACTACTATTTACTGCCATAGAGATAGTACAATCTTAAAAATTTTTGTTTATTTCTTTGCAGATTTAAAATTTTTTCATATCTTTGCAAAATGAAAAATCGTGCTGAAAAACAATGATTTAGAAAAAATGGGAATAATCAGCGTGATTATTGAATTTTTTACGCAAGAA
>ONOZ01000221.1 GCA_900319595.1 uncultured Bacteroidales bacterium
TAAAGTTACTAATAATTAAAATATTTTCAAAATTAAAGTGTAGGTAAGGCATACACTCAATCTACACTTCTTTACATCTATCCTAAAATTCTTTTTTCTATCATTTCCACGTTATTGCGATAATCTTTATTTATCTCACACGAGTTTTCAACAGATTTACAAGCGTGCAGTACTGTTGCGTGGTCTTTTTTTCCGCACTTATCCCCTATTGCAACTAATGAAGATTTTGTCAGTTTTCTAGATAAATACATACTAATATGTCTTGCCGTTACAATATCTCCTTTTCGTGAACGTGAAAGCATTTGCTCCATACTTATATTGAAATAATTGCAGACCATTTTTTGTATGTATTCTATTGTAATCTCTCGCGTATTTGATTTTACGAACCTATCTACTATTTCTCTTGCTAAATCTATGGTTATATCTTGTTTTGATAACACTCCGTGAGCCTGAACAGAAGTTAAAGCACCCTCCAATTCTCTTATAGATGTATTTACACTGTATGCCAAATACTCTACAACATCATCTGGTATGTGCATATTACCATCGTTTTCCAATTTCTTTTTTATAATATTGATTCTAGTTTGAACATCTGGCACTTGCAACTCTGCATTCAGTCCCCATTTTAATCTAGAAAGAACTCTCTGCTCAAATCCAACCATATTAGCAGGAGCTTTGTCGGAAGTTATTATAATCTGTTTGCCTTGTGAATGCAACCAATTGAATATTTGAAAAAATATCTCTTGCGAACCTTGTTTGTTTTCTAAAAATTGAATATCATCAATGATAAACACATCTATCGTTACCTGATAGAATTGTAAAAAGTTGTTTGTGGTACGGTCTTGAACACTTTTAACATATTGACGCAAAAACTGGTCAGCACTTATATACAACACTGTCTTTTCAGGATGTAATCTTTTGGTTTCAATTCCAATGGCATGAACCAAATGTGTTTTGCCAAGACCCACCGGTGAATATATAAGTAATGGATTAAATGATGTTTTACCAGGATTTTGAGCAACAGCATAACCAGCACTTCGTGCAAATTTGTTACATGAACCCTCCACGAAATTGTCAAAATTATATTCGTCTTTTAATTGAGATTCAATTTTGATTGGCTTTATACCTGGAATTATAAAAGGATTGGGTAACTCTTTTATGTCAGGATTATTTATAATTACAGGTGCCGATTGAGGAAAATTTTCAATAGAAGTATGATTTACACTTGTCATTGTCATCAAATCAGATTCAGTAACTTTTGTAACATATCTCAATTTGGCAGAGGGATTGATAACTCTACGTATAACTCTTATTAACTCGTCCAAATAATGAGCCTCAATGTGTTCATAATAATAGTTTGAAGGAACGTTTATATACAGAAAATTATCTTCAAATTTAGAAACTGTTACAACCGAAAACCATGTGCGGAATTCATCTTCGGAAATAATATCTTTTAATATAGATAAACACTCGTCCCAAATCTTATCTAATTTATTCTTGTCAAAATCGCTCATATCCCATAGTATTATTTTTTCAGTCAGCAAAATTATAAATTTTTTTTATTCAATTTTTTTTATTTTTTACTTGACAATTCAAAAATTTTTTGTATATGGAGCGAAAAATGAATTTTAGAAGATTAAATCTGTTTTGGAGCATAATAATTTTTTTCTTTCTATCTGATTTATCACATTTTACATTTTGGACTTTTGATAAATAATAGTAATTTTGCCCCTATATATTACATTAATTTTACATCACCAAATTTTTTATCATTTTTTTCAATTTCTAAAATTTCAACATAATCTAATCATAAATACTTTATTTTCATATTTTTACACAACTATAATATTGATTATTTAATAATTCTACCTTCATTTTTTACAAAAAAATTTTCAACAAATCGTAGTTGAAAAAATTTTGCGTTATAGTAATTCTTCACAAAATTATAAACACTCCCATTCTATCACTAACAACTCCATCAATTCTACAAGAACCTCTTTGCAAAATTACAACAATTCGTACAATATACAAATATACTTTATCATTTTCTGATATATATACGTAAAATTGTCATATCAACCTGACAATTTGTCATAAAATTATTATTGGCACATAGTTTGAATACGTTTATTAAAAAATGTCATATATTATGGTGTCATATATAAGACGTTTAAGACTTTGAAAAATAATTAACAAAAACAATTAATAAAATGGGAAAGATAATTGGAATAGATTTAGGAACTACTAACAGTTGCGTGGCTGTTATGGAAGGAAATGAAACAGTTGTTATAACCAACAACGAAGGTAGAAGAACAACTCCTTCTGTTGTGGGATTTGCTAAGGATGGTGAGCGAAAAGTTGGCGACCCTGCAAAACGTCAAGCAATAACAAATCCTCATAATACTGTTTATAGTATTAAAAGATTTATGGGAATTTCGTACGATTCAACTGAATGCCAAAACGAATTACCTCATATACCTTATAAAGTAACAAGAGGAGATAATAATACTCCACGTGTCGATATTGATGGTAGAATGTACACTCCTCAGGAGATAAGTGCAATAATTTTGCAGAAAATGAAAAAGACTGCGGAGGATTATTTAGGCACTACTGTTAGTGAAGCTGTAATTACTGTACCTGCATATTTCAATGATGCACAGAGAAAAGCAACCAAAGAGGCAGGAGAAATTGCAGGATTAACTGTTCGCAGAATTATTAACGAACCAACGGCAGCGGCTTTGGCATATGGTTTGGACAAAAAGACAGATGACCAAATTGTTGCTGTGTTTGACCTTGGAGGTGGTACATTTGATATTAGTATTTTGGAATTAGGAGATGGTGTTTTTGAAGTTAAATCTACTAATGGCGATACTCACTTAGGTGGTGATGATTTTGATAGAAAAATTATCAATTTCTTGGCAGAGGAATTTATGAAAGACCACCCTAATGTAGATTTGCGTAAAGACCCAATGGCTTTACAGCGTTTGAAAGAGGCTGCAGAAAAAGCAAAAATAGAGTTATCATCTTCTACATCGACAGAAATAAATTTACCATACATCACATCGATAGACAATATTCCGCAACATTTGAATGTAAATTTGACAAGAAGCAAATTTGAACAGTTATGCGATGATTTGATTAAGGCATGTCTAAAGCCATGTCAGCAAGCATTACAGGATGCAGGAATAGACCGTAGTCGTATTAACGAAGTAATTCTTGTAGGAGGCTCTTCACGTATCCCTGCTGTACAGAAAGTAGTAGAAGATTTCTTTGGGAAAGCACCAAATAAGAGCGTAAATCCAGATGAAGTAGTTGCAATTGGAGCAGCAATACAAGGTGGTGTATTGACGGGTGAAGTTAAAGATGTGTTATTATTAGACGTTACTCCATTATCACTTGGTATAGAAACTTTAGGTGGAGTTATGACA
>ONOZ01000272.1 GCA_900319595.1 uncultured Bacteroidales bacterium
AACGGAATGACAGCATCTTTATTTAGAGAAGATGGAGATGAATATAAAATCAAAGTACGTTATGCCGAAGAATTCCGTAAGAATGTAGAGGATATAGAGAATATTACCTTGTATGGTTCAACGGGCAAACCAATCAAATTGAGTGAAGTTGCAAAGGTTGTTGAAAAATTTGCTCCTCCTCAAATTGAAAGACAAGACCGTGAGCGTATTGTCAAAGTTACGGCAACTCTTTCGGGAACGACTATTGACAAAGCAAAGGCTGCTATTGACGCTATTACTAATGATTTGAGCATTCCTTCAAATATTGGTATTGAAATAGGAGGTAGTATAGAAGAACAGCAAGATTCCTTTGGTGATATTGGACTTTTAGGTATTATTATCATCATCTTGGTTTATTCTGTTATGGCAGGACAGTTTGAAAGTTTCCGTTCACCATTTATAATCATGTTCTCAGTTCCGTTTGCTTTGACAGGAATGTTCCTTGGTTTATGGATAACAGGCGGAACACTAAATATGATGTCTTTGATAGGTGCAATTATGTTGATAGGTATAGTTGTCAAGAACGGTATTGTACTTGTGGATTATGTCAATTTGAATAGAGAGCGAGGTATGAGCATTATCAATGCTATAGTATTAGGAGGTAAATCACGTTTGCGTCCTGTACTTATGACCACTTGTACAACAATTTTGGGTATGTTGCCGATGGCGATAGGAATTGGTGAAGGCTCTGAAATTTGGCAACCGATGGGAGTTGTGATAGTATTCGGTTTGACTATATCTACTCTTGTTACTTTGGTACTTATTCCAACTATCTATGGCTCTTTTGCTGCCGGCAAATTGAACAGAGAAAGAAAGTATTTTAAAAACAAATTAAGAAAGGAAAAGGCGTAATGAAAGCAGCATTTATAGCATATAATCAAGCATTTGTTGATGAAGTAGCACAGATTCTTCACCAGTTAAGCATTAGAGGTTATACAAAATGGGAAGATGTTAAAGGAAGAGGGACCAAAACAGGTGAGCCACATCTTGGTTCTCACGCATGGCCAAGTAAAAATATGGCAACGTTGTGTGTCGTAGATGATAACATTGCTCCTATACTAAAAAAAAGAATACAAGCGTTGGATAACGATGCACCTGAACAAGGCTTGAGAGTATTCTTTTGGGATATAATAGATGTGTAACTAACAAGAGTACGACTAAGTATTTGAAAAGTTAAGGAAGTATTAGACTTGAGTTAGGAAAGTAAAAAATTCGTTTTTTATAAATTGTTGTTTTTTAGGGCGATTGCATAGAATTTTATCAATCGTCCTTTTCTTTTTTATATTCAAAATTTTGTTATTTATTAGATTTTTTGTAAATTTGCAAAATCCAAGAATCCGAATATAAAGGAAAATGGAGTAAGAATATGCTAAAAGAAGGACTTTATTAACTTTATGAATATAATGAATGAAAAGACGAGGGCTTATATTTAGTAAAAAATAACATATTGATAATCAGATAGATTCTTTCTCGTGATTAGTAAAATATTTTCAGAAAAGAATTTATTTATCTCAAATAATAATTTTTTAATATGACTTTGTGCTTTATTAACTAATTTATGGACTATATGTTTATCTTAATATTAGCGATTCTTGTTACTATTGTTTCAATCTATTTCGATTGGAATCGGGCGAAGATTAAAGGTAAATGGGGAGAAAGGGCGGTTCAAAAAATTTTGTCAGCATTACCAGACAAGTACGTCACATTCAATAATATATATATCAAAACTGAAAATAGGACAACACAAATTGACCACATAGTCTTTTCTCCTTATGGTATATTTGTGATAGAAACTAAGAATTATAAGGGTTGGATTTTTGGTAGTGAGCAATCGGAATTTTGGGAAAAATCTATATATGGTAATAGATATAAATTTAGAAATCCACTTAAGCAAAATTATTCGCATATCTTTGCGTTACACAAAATTCTTTCATTGCCCCAAAATAAGTTTATTTCTATAGTAGTATTCATTGATAAATACGAAGTTGCTTTGAAAGGTGGAACAGGAAATTTAGCGATATATTCAAGTCAATTATATGACAAGATATTTTCTTATCAGAATATTTTACTATCGCAAGAATTGGTAGATGACGCTGTTAGTAGATTGAAAAATTTCATAATTCAAGATGATGATATAGAAAAATATCATAATATTTCTATAAATCAATATATTAGAGAAAAGAATAACCTTATCAATCAAGGAATATGCCCAAGATGTAGAGGTAAATTAGTAGAACGCAATGGCAAATATGGAAGTTTTATAGGTTGTTCCAATTATCCAAATTGCAAATTTACAAAAGATATATAAACAATTAAACAACAATAAAAATATGAAAAGAAACGTTTTGTTTGCATTGATATTTATAGCCTTAGGATTTTTATTAGGCTTATCTTTTGCAGAATATAGTAAAAAACATTCATCTGCGAATAGTGAGAATACAGATGAAGAAACTGCAACCTCTCAACTCGGTACCACACATCAAGAAAAACCTTATGGTACCCCCGAATATATTATACCAACAAAGAATGACAAAAGGGAGAAACCTAAAAAGAACGAGATAAAACGACAAGAGAAAAGCATAACGCAAGAAAAGGAGAGTACGGAATATAGAAAAGAACCTATTAAAACAGAAACAGTTGTTACAAATGCGAGTGGCACAATAGCGGAAGCCGCAAGCAATACTATGACTACGCGAAAATTTGATTCCAATGCACTAAGTGTTGTATCTTTTATACAAGATTGGACGGATTATGAGGCAACAATTTCGCTTAAAAATAATACTAACGAAACTATATCCTCATTTAGTGCTACTATTATCTACAAAGATATGAATGGAAATATGCTAGATTACCAAGAAATAAATAAAAATATTTCTATTGCTCCACAAATGGCGAAGAGCTTTAAAATACGCTCCTACGGACGCGACAACGATTACGTG
>ONOZ01000219.1 GCA_900319595.1 uncultured Bacteroidales bacterium
TACGGATATGAAGTATGAAGATGATGTTGATTTGCAAGATTTCTCTGATGAAATTGACCAATGGGTTATTGACACTTTGAAAGGTATTGGTTGCGATACAGCAAAAGATGTTTTAGCAATAAGTAAGGAAGATTTGGAACTTCGTACAGATTTGGAGACGGAAACGATAGACCACGTTATAGAAATTTTGAAGGCGGAGTTTGAAGACGAAGATGATAGCGAGGACAGTCAAAACTAAATACAATATTGCTTTCTTTGAAAGGATAGACAAACTAGTATTAACAAATTCAAATAAAAGAATATGTCAGAAGGAAAAAAGTCTATAAGATTACAAAAGGCTGCAAAAGAATTCAATGTCAGCATAGCAACAATAATAGAATTTCTTACAAAAAAAGGTAAGAGTATAGACAACAGTCCAAATACGAAACTGGACGAGGAATCCTATGGACTTTTATCCGAAGAATTTCAAAGCGAAAAACAAAAGAAAGAAATTGCAGACAATTTGCAAATATCTATAAGCAAAAAACAGGAATCAAAAGGCGAAGGCAAAAAATCGGCTTCCAAGGTAAAAGAGATTTTACCAGAAAATATCGATATAGTTGATAATGATGTGATAATCAATGATTCCGATTCTAACAAGGAGATTGCAAATGAAGAGATTGTGAAGCAAGAAACTCCTAAAAACTCTACAACTACCATAGAAGAGAAAAAGGAAGATATTTATACACAAGAAGAAGAGCAGAAATCTATTGTAGTTGGAGAACAGCAAATAAATATTCTTGGCAAAATAGACTTATCTTCTTTAAATAGTAAGGTTAGACCAGATAAAAAAGCGAAAGATAAGAAAGAAGAAAAACATAACGATAAAAAAGATAAGAAGGATAAGAAAGAAGGCAAGAAAGAAAAGAAAAATGACAAAAAGTCAGAAAAGCAAGATGTTGTAGTTGCAGAGAAAAAAGGTGATAAGAAAGACAATGTTAAGACCAAACGAGATAATCAAGTAAAAGAACAGAAAGAAGAAAAACCAGCATCATTAAAAACAGTAGAGCAAGAACCTAAAGAAATAAAAAAAGAAGAAAAACAAGATAACTTTATACAAACTACATACGTAAAATTGGCGGGTCTAAAACAGACAGGAGAGAAAGTTGATTTATCTATTTATGAACATTCTGACAAGAAAAAGGACTCATCAAAGGATTCTAAAGAAGGAAAGAAAGAAGAAGGCAAAAAGAAACGTAAGCGTATAAAGTCTGCTGTAGGAACGGCTGTTAATAAAGAAGGAAAGAATTTTATTACAGAAAAAGACTCTAAAAAAGAAAAGAAAAAGGATAAAAAGAAAGACAAGAGAAAACGTGTAGAAATAGATTCTACTGAAATAGAAAAGCAGATTAAGGAAACGTTGGCTCGTTTGTCTCCGATGGGAAAGAGTAAGACATCTAAACATCGTAGAGAAAAACGGCACGAAGTTGCAGAACAACACCAATTAGAATTACTTGAAGCACAAGAGCAAAAAAATATTTTGAAAGTAACGGAGTTTGTTACTGCTAATGAGTTGGCAACTATGATGAATGTGCCTGTTACAAAAATTATTGCTTCTTGTATGCAGTTGGGAATGTTTGTTTCCATCAATCAAAGGTTAGATGCTGAAGCCTTACAATTGATTGCCGATGAGTTTGGCTATAAAATTGAATTTGTTTCTGCTGAGGTTGTCAATCAATTAGAAGGAGAGGAAGAAGAGGACAAGGAAGGAGATATGCAGCAACGTTCTCCTATTGTTACAGTTATGGGACATGTCGATCATGGTAAGACATCGCTTTTGGATTACATTAGAAAGACCAATGTTATTGCTGGAGAAGCCGGGGGCATTACACAGCATATTGGTGCATACGAGGTTACGTTGTCGGATAACAAGAAAATAACATTTTTAGATACTCCAGGACACGAGGCATTTACTGCTATGCGTGCAAGAGGTGCTAAGATGACAGATATTGCTATTATTGTAATTGCCTGTGATGATAAAATAATGCCACAAACAATAGAGGCAATCAATCATGCACAAGCTGCAGGAGTTCCGATAGTATTTGCATTGAATAAGATTGATAAGCCGGGTGCAGATGCAGAAAGAATCAAAGGAGAACTTGCTAATATGAATCTGTTAGTTGAAGATTGGGGAGGAAAAATTCAATCCCAAGAGATTAGTGCAAAGCAAGGTATTAATGTGGATTTGTTATTAGAAAAAGTTTTATTAGAGGCAGAAATGCTTGATTTAAAAGGAAATCCGAATAAACGTGCAAAAGGTACTGTAATAGAATCTTCTCTTGATAAAGGACGTGGTTATATTGCTAAAATTTTGGTTCAAGATGGAAGTATTCATCAAGGAGATTTCGTATTAGCGGGTTCTACATTTGGAAGAGTGAAAGCGATGTACAACGAACGAAATCAATTGATGAAAATAGCAGGTCCATCTGCTCCAGTGTTGTTATTAGGTTTGAATGGAGCTCCTCAAGCAGGTGATACGTTCAATGTAGTTCAGAATGAGAAAGAAGGAAAGGACCTTGCTAATAAACGACTTCAATTGCAGAGAGAACAAGGGCTGAGAACACAAAAACACATTACTTTAGACGAAATAGGAAGACGTATTGCTATTGGAGATTTCAAACAATTAGACCTTATTATAAAGGCAGACGTAGATGGTTCAGTAGAGGCTCTTGCAGATTCGTTATTGAAATTATCAACCCCAGAGGTTCAAGTCAATGTGATTCATAAATCTGTTGGGCAGATAACAGAAAGTGATGTTTTATTGGCAACTGCTTCTAATGCAATTATTATAGGATTCCAAGTCCGTCCATCTGTTGCTGCACGAAAGTTGGCTGAGCAGGAAGAGATAGATATTCGTTTGTATTCTATTATATATGATGCAATTAACGAACTACAAGATGCAATAGAGGGTATGCTTTCCCCAGAGATAAAAGAGAAAGTGGTAGCAAATTTGGAGATTAGAGAAACATTTAAGATTTCAAAAGTAGGTACTATTGCAGGATGTATGTGTATAGAGGGAAAAATCAATAAAAATACAAAAGTTAGAGTTATTAGAGATGGTATTGTTGTTTATACCGGCAATTTGGCATCACTAAAACGATTTAAGGACGAGGTCAAAGAGGTAGTAAGTGGGCAGGATTGTGGTTTGAATATAGAAAACTTTAATGATATTAAAGTAGGAGATATTATTGAAGGATATGACGAGATTGAAGTTAAGAGAACTTTGAAATAATTATATATAATATTTGATGATATATATTTAGGCCTCATAGTTCAACGGATAGAACGGAAGTTTCCTAAACTTTAAATGAGGGTTCGATTCCCCCTGAGGCTACAAGATATATTTAAATATCTTCAACGATATATAAAAACACTATTTCCCTGTAATTTACATTTTTAAAGATTTATTTTAATCTGTTGTAAATCACTTTCTATTATGCAGATGTTGTAATGTTATTATTTAAATATTTTGTAAAATTTTTTATGCTGTGTCATAAATTGACATAGTATAAATATATTTTTGCAAGCGAAAATAAATGTTTAACAATTAAATATAGGAGAAAAATTTATGCATATAATTTTAGCAATCGGTATCCTTTTATGGGAATTAGAAGACGGATTTACAATGCATAAAAATTTTAAATAATCTATAAATAGGATGGGTTTGTATAGATACTGACAAATTCCGTATCTATATTTTTATAATACATAAGATAGTATTTATATCTTATTTTATCTATTTAATATAATTTCTTTTAATTCTTTAATTTCTTTTGTTTGCTCTTGTATGGAAGTTGCAAGCAACGATTTTAATTCATCAATTGTAATAGTTTGAATGTAAATTTTTAAATATTTATACTTTAGACATTTACGTATCATATATGATAATTTATTGCATCGATACGCTATTAAATAAAAAAATAATTATATCTTTGTGCCAAATATTATAATGTAAAGCAAAAGAGTTTTTGAAATATTAGATTAATGTAAGGAGATATACATTGCAATAGATGTTATTTTAATGCTAATATTTCCTAACGCTATAGAATAAATGCAAATGCGATATGACAAAAATCAAAAAGAGTGAATTTGAGATTGTTAAGGAGTTCTCTGCAAAATTAGGACTAAAAAATCAGACCGACGGCTCATTATTTATTTATAAGAAGAGCAAAAATGGGATTCAAGAAGCCACGAAACCTGACGGATATTATTACTATGAAGGTATTACCTTTATATTAGATGCTAAAAGTGAAAATGGAAAGTTTACAGGACAATTAGCAGACTATATGAAGTTGGAAAGCAATGTGAATTTTGTGGGTTTTGCTTACAATGGAGTGGATTTCAAGTGTTATATAAATGGAAAATTAGAAGATAATGAAAAAGAATTACAAGATAAAGACTACTACAAGCGGGAGTATTTTCCGCAGAAAATCAATAATGAAGTAATTGTAAATAACAGTGCGAAGAAATTAGCAAATTTGTTTAGAGATTCGGGTATAGATAAACAGATGAATGTTCCATTTATAGGTGCAGTTATCTTATGTATGAAATATGGCAAAGATATAGATTTATCAAGCAATAGTCATGCCATCTTACAGAGTGTAGCAATGGGTATTAAGGAAATTATAAGTGATAATCCTATAAATCGTAGAGCCAAAAGAGAATTCATAGTAAGTGAAGTTCTTGGTGATGGTACATTACAAAGAGCCAAATTTGAGGATCTTTACAATATAATAGCCGAGATTTCTACCATTTATAATTTTATTAACATTTCGGCAGATGATTATAAAGGTCATGATATTATGAATAACTTTTTAAAAGTTTTTCGCAGATGGAACTCTGCTAACGCAAACGAAAAGGGCGAAGTTTTTACACCAGACCATATAGCACAGTTAATGTATAAGTTAGGAAGTTGTAATATGGACGATTTTATTTTAGACCCGACTTGTGGTAGCGGAACATTTTTGACAAATGCAATGGCAAATATGTTTAAGGAGGCATTAGATAGGTATCCAAATGATGTAGATAAATTTCAGAAAGAACAACTTGATATAAAAGGCAATAAACTTATTGGTATAGAACTTAATGAATTCAATGCTACTCTTGCAGGAATAAATATGCTTTTACACGGAGATGGTACTTCAAATATATACAATGAAAATTGTTTTACAAAATTAAAAAGTTTAAAAGGATTATATACAAAAGTGCTTATGAACCCACCTTTTTCTCAAAGAGACATAGAACTAAAATTTGTTTATGAGACATTGAAATGCATGGGGGGGGGGGTACTCGTTTCTATCTTGCCAAAGCCTAGTGTAAAAGGGACAATTTCTGCAAATGTAGAATATTGGAAAAAGATTTTTAAAATTTCAAAATTAAGAGCTGTAATTTCGCTTCCTAGAGATTTATTTTACCCAGTCGGTGCAGATACTTGCATTATTGTATTACATAAAGATGGTTCAAATGAAAATAATAAAACATTGTTGATAAATTGCCTTGATGATGGTTTTAAAGTATCAAATGAAACAAGAATAGATGGTAATGATAAATGGCAATATATAGAAAAGGAAATTATAGATGCTTATCGTGGCAAATATGATGAGTTTAGGGCGATTGAAAAGGAGTTACATGCTAATGATGAATTGTTATTTGAGGCTTATAGTTCTCATAGACCAGTTGATATTGACAAGAGCGTATTTGAGAGATATATTAGGGAATATGTAAGTGCAGGAGTTTTAAGCGGAAAACCATTAAAAGTTAATTATAATGATGTTTGCAACAATTTACAAGAGCCTTTTGCTTTCGTACGTTTTTCAATAAGCGATTTAATTTATAAAGAAGAAAAAGGTAGGGATAAGTCGATAGACAGAAAAGTGGAAAATAAATATGATAACGGCGGAACACCACTTGTTATAGCAAAAAAAGACAATAATGGAATAGGAGGATTAAAGCAGAAACCTATTAAGATATATAATGATAGAATTTGTATTATTAGTGGAGGTGATGGAGGCGGTGGCAAAACTTATTATTTAGGATATGATTTTTGTGCAACAAATTTTGTAATGATATGTTCATTCGTTGATGAATTAAAGAATATTAGTAAATATGCTAAATTTTATATTAGTGTTGTGATTTCAGAGCGATTATTTAAGACGATAGGGCACGGAAGAACAATATCTAATGTACCTCAAGAAACTACCATTAAACTACCTGTAAAAAATGACAAGAATGAACTTGACACGGAATATATGGAAAATTTTATCAAACAGTTTGAAATTGCAAGATACATGTAATTTTTTTATACGCTAATGCATTGATATTTTTTAAGATTTGTGTTTTTTTGCAATAATACGTCTTTAATATTGTTCGCTATCATTAGGGAAGTCACCGTTTTTTACATCTGAGGAATACTGTCTTACAGCCGAGCGAATCTCATCGCCTAAAGAATGATAACGACGAAGGAAACGTGGAGAAAAATCTTGTGTTATTCCCAACATATCGTGTAAA
>ONOZ01000218.1 GCA_900319595.1 uncultured Bacteroidales bacterium
AGTAACTTTGTTTTGGTAGGTATGAGTTCTGTTATGGCTGGAATAATGTTTGCACCACTGACTTCCATTTTTCTCATTGCAGAGATTACTGGTGGATATGATTTGATGGCACCATTGCTAATTTCTACTACAATTTGTTATTTGACCGTTAAAACAACTAAGAAATTTGGCGTTTATGCAAACCCATTGGCTAAACATGGCGATTTGATGACCCATAATAAGGACTATTCGGCACTTCACTTTATGGATAAAAGTAGGATATTGGAAACAAATTTCTATAAACTTAATATAAACGATACGTTGCGTCAAGTTATAAAAGCAGTTGAGCAATCTAATAGAAACTTTTTTATAGTTGAAAATAACAAAGGCCTGTTTGAGGGAGTACTTGTGTTAGATGATGTTCGTAAATGGTTGTTTAAAAAAGAATACTACGATAGAATCTTTGTTAGGGACTATGTGCGTAATAGTGAATACTTCATTTCAGACATAAAAGAACCAATGGAAAAAATTGTAAAGAAGTTTCAAGGAACGGATAGATATACAATAGTTATGTTAGAGGAGGGAAGATTTGTAGGATGTCTTTCAAGGGCAAATGTTTTTCAAGCGTATCAACAATATATTAGACAAAATTCTTCTGATGATTAGGTTTGAAGAATTTTGGTGCCAAAAATATATAAATGGGTAGTAATATTTATCAAAATTTATTTGTTATAACAATAAAATAAAAAGATTCTAATAAAATGAAAATAGCAGTAGTTGGAGCAACGGGTTTAGTAGGTTCAGTGATGTTGAATGTCTTGGAACAAAGAGGCTTTGCAAGTGAAGAAATTATTGTAGCAGCGTCCGAAAAAAGTATTGGAAAGAAAATAAATTTTGCTTCCAAGCAATTGACGGTAGTTTCGGTGCAACAGGCGGTGGATATGAGTCCAGATTATGCAATATTTTCGGCAGGCAGTGGAGTGTCAAAACAATATGCACCTAAGTTTGCAGATAAGAATACTACTGTAATTGACAATTCGTCGTGTTGGCGAATGTATGATGAAATACCGCTGGTAGTTCCAGAAGTAAATTTTTCGGCAGTTAAAGATACCGATAGGATTATAGCCAATCCTAATTGTTCTACAATACAAATGGTTTTAGCATTAGCACCATTGGATAGAGCATTTGATATAAAGCGATTAGTAATATCTACTTATCAATCGGTTACGGGTACTGGTGTAAAAGCCGTTAAGCAATTAGAGGCAGAGGAAAAGGGATTGGAAGGAGAGAAGGCGTATTTTGATAGAATTTACAGGAATGTTTTGCCATATGGTGGCGACTTTACAGACAATGGATATACTACTGAAGAAATAAAGTTAGTTAATGAAACTCAAAAAATTTTGAATAAGAAGATAAATATCACTGCTATGGTTGCTCGTGTGCCTGTTTGCGGAGGACATAGCGAAAGTGTAAATGTTGAGTTTAGAAAAAGTTTTGAATTAGAGCAGGTTCGTGCATTGCTCTCCGGCTTTGAAGGGATTAAACTATTAGATAATAATGATAGACACGAATACCCTATGCCTATATTGTCGCAAGATAGGGACGAAGTGTTTGTTGGAAGAATTAGAAGAGATTTCTCTATTGATAATGGTTTGAATATGTGGATTGTTGCTGATAATTTACGCAAAGGTGCCGCTACTAATGCCATTCAAATTATGGAAAAACTAATTCAATATAGAAAATAGCATACAGATTGGACAATTAAAATAGTTGATGTTGCGTTTTTTCGTATATATATTATATATCATATTGCCGTTGTGTATTTGGAGTCAAAACAGTGGTGCTTTTGCTTACTCTTTTGCATTAGGCGGTGGCTATGTGGTAGGGACTACGGATTTTTTACGAGGAGATAATGTTGATAATAAAAATATAGACAAGGCTTTTTGTGTATCCGCCGAAATGCGAACTACTTTAAGTGGCAAAAAAGCGTGGCATCATTACTACAATTCATTGCATTATGGTTTTGGTATATCATATTCGCATTTGAATTATAGTAAAAAATTAGGTAATCCGTTTGGAGTATATACTATTTTAGGATTTTCCCCATTGAAAACTAATCGTTGGACCTTTATGACAGATATGGCTGTCGGTGTTTCTGGTATTTGGGAAGTTTATTCAGAAACTAATCGGGATAATGATGTTGTTTCTACACCTATAACGGCATATGTACATGCTAAAGCAACATTGGAATACAGCATTGCGAATAATTGGAAAATGGATTTCTCTTTGGCTTTTGACCATTATTCTAATGGACGTATAAAAAAGCCTAACTTTGGACTCAATGTTCTGCAGACTCGTTTGGGATTGACTTTCTGTCCAAAGCATGTTATTATGCAACAATCTAAAGACACACTTGAGAGGTATAAGGGTTGGAATCATATAATAAATATTTTTTATGCAAGACGTGGAATTATTGCAGAGCCACTGAAATACCCAGATCTATATGATTTAGGAGTGGATGAAAGGGAATTGAAGCAAGTAAGTTTTCCAATTTTTGGAGCAAATTATAGATTGCAACACAGATTTTCGTTTTCTCAGTCGTTAGGTTTTGGAGCAGAAATTGCTTATAATGATTCTTATGCAAAAGATGTGTATTATTTTCAAAACGATGAAAAGGACAATCTTATATTTTCGGACAAGATAATGGCAAGTTTGTTTATAGGTTATGAATATCATATAAATAAAATGTCTATTTTGTTGGAGCCTGGTTTGTACTTAAAAAAATACTCACCTTCAGAGCAACCTATTTTTTGGCAGAAAGTAGGAGCAAGATACTATTTAACTCAAAACTTCTTTGCTGAAATAACTTTGCGTGCGTATAGATTTTGTGTAGCAGATTTTTTACAATTTTCTATTGGTGTTAGATTGTAGTTATATGGGTAGCAAATTAAATATATTAACTTTTTTTGCAATTGTTTTGTTGCTTTGTACTAATTATACATCATTGGCACAGGTGCATAATAATATTACATATAATTTGTTTGCAGATTATGGTTATGTTGCTAAGACTAATGACTTTATGAGAGGTGAAAATATTGACAAGGTAGATATAAATTCGGTTAGGTGGTTTGCTTTGGAGGCGAGTTTTGAACCTAATGGTAGCAAACAATGGCATCATAGATATAAGAATATACATTTTGGTTTGGGATTGTTTCATGGATATTTTAATTATAGCAAAAACATAGGTAATCCGTGGGCTACATATGTTTTTTTAGGTTTTACGCCTTTGCGAACAAAGTATTGGCAAGTTAAAACGGACGTTGCATTAGGAATGTCGGGTATATGGGACGGGTACTCTTCGGAAAACTATTATAATATAGCAGTTTCTACTCCTATTGAGGCATATGTTCATGCTCGTTTGAATGTTTTTTATAATCTTACAGAGCATTGGCACGTTGGTTTGAGCGGAGCGTTTATTCATTTTTCAAACGGTTGTATCAAACGACCCAATAAAGGAATCAATATCATAACCCCAGGATTCAATATTGCTTATAATCCTAAGAAATTGATAAAAATTGATAATTATGACTATATTCCATATGAAAAGAACTTTCAGCGATTGATTACTATCTATGATGGCATCAAGGGTTTGTATGTAGATTATACTAAAGAGAATAGACCCGAAGACAATGTACTATTGCGAGATACTGTAAGAGATGTTCATTTCATTTTTGGGTTGCAATATAGAGAAATGTTAGCACTTTCTTACACTCAGGCAATAGGTTGGGGAGCAGATATAAGTTATAACAATGCCATCAATCGTTCAAAGGGCTTTAATTACTTAGAATCAAGGCAGAATACTTCTTTTGATATAGAACGTATAACCTTTAGTCTATTTTTCTCGTATGAGTATAGTATAGAGAAGTTATCATTTGTTGTGGAACCTATGATATATTTACATAAACCCTATAATGCTTATTTTGGTAGGTTTGCTCAGCGGATAGGGTTGAGGTATCAATTCTATAAAGGTTGGTACTATCAACTGACATTGAGGGCTTATCAATTTACGAAGGCGGATTACATAGAGGGTGGTATTGGTTATAGATTTAAATATAGATTTAAGTAAAAATAACGTATATAAAATAAAATAATTATGGCAGATAGTAGCAATATAACAAGAAGACGTTCGCCTATGACACAACAGCAGGCGTTTGCAATGAATAATAATCAAATTCCTCCGCAAGTTGTGGATATAGAGGAGAGTGTTTTAGGGGCTATTATGATAGATGAAGATGCTCTTATAAATACTATTGACCGCCTTCGTTCAGAACATTTTTATAAACCAGAAAATCAAGAAATATTTAATGCCATATATTCTTTGAATGCCGAAGGAAGCGATGTTGATATTATGACTGTTGGCGATAAATTAAAAAAACGTGGTATGTTTGAGGCAGTTGGGGGCAGTTATAAGTTATCTACATTGATTGATAGGGTTGCATCTGCTGCTCATATAGAAACTTATGTAAAAATATTGGCAGAAAAATACATTCAAAGGGAGTTGATTAGAGTTGCTACGCAGACACTTCATAATGCTTATAGAGAAACGGCAGATATTTTGGAACTTTTGGACGAGACAGAGACTAATTTTTTGGCTATCAACGACTCTAATTTTAATAGTTCAGAAAAGAGTTTGAGCGTTTTGAGTGAGATGGCAATTAAAGAGATAGAAACAGCCCAACTTTCCGATTCTAATACTATTGGTTTGCCAAGTGGTTTTAATGAATTGGACAATATAACAGGAGGATTCCAACCAGGACAACTTATTATCTTGGCTGCACGTCCAGCTATGGGAAAAACTGCTTTTGCATTGAATATTGCAAGAAATATATCTTCGTTGTTTGGCAAAAGTGTGGCAATCTTTTCTTTGGAAATGACTGCACTTGAACTTATGATGAGATTGATTTCTTCTGAGGCCGAAGTTGAGGGGCAACGCTTGAAAAGAGGCGAACAGATGTCTACACAAGAGTTGGAAAGAGTTAAGGAAATAGCAAGGGAATTAGGAAATGGCCGTGTGTATATTGATGATAATCCTGGTTTGAACATAATGGAATTGAAAGCCAAGTGTAAGCGAATGAAGAAAGCCCATAATATAGAGATGATTTTTATTGATTATTTGCAACTTATGAGTGGTAGCGATACACGTAACACTAATAGGGAGCAGGAAATCGCTTATATTTCTCGTCAATTGAAAGGTTTGGCAAAAGAATTGGGTATTCCTATTTTGGCTTTGTCGCAATTATCGCGTGCTGTGGAGCAACGTGGAGGTAGTAAGGAACCTATGCTATCAGATTTAAGAGAATCGGGAGCAATTGAGCAGGACGCAGATATTGTTATGTTTATCTATCGTCCAGAATACTATGGAGAGATGGAAGATGGCAATGGTTCTACACAGGGAATTGCTTATATAAACGTTGCAAAGAATAGGGCAGGAAGTATCAATAAAGCACGTTTAGGATTTCAAGGAAGATTTGTCAAGTTTTACAATCTTAGCAATATAAAATCTTCATTTGGAGCAAATACTTCTTTTGATGCAGATACTCAAACTATGGTTATAGAATCCAAAGCGAATGCAGAACCAATAGCATTGCCAAAAGAATCTATTGGAGCAATGGATCCAGACGAAGACACTCCATTCTAATATGAAAAAATCAATATTTGTTTACATACTATATGTAATAGGTATAATAAATTCAGGATTTGCCTCAGTTGTTTTGATACCTATGGACGCCAATCAAAAGAATCATCTAAAAGCGTATGGGATTGCATATGCTGCTCTTTCAAAAGAAATAGACGTTGAGTGGATGTTGAATTATCGTGGGGGCAGTTTTTCTATGCAAGAAAGTAGCGATATTATTAAATTATGTAAATTGCGAGGTGTTACTTATGATGTGATTTCAGATGCCGCCTATAATAGTATTGTTTTAGAGATTTCTGACCCTGAGGTGAATATGGACGTTGTCAAATTGCAAAAGGCACCAAAGATTGCTGTATATTCTCCAAAAAGTAAGCGACCATGGGACGATGCCGTTACACTTGTATTGACATATGCCGAAATTCCCTACGATGTTATATATGACGAAGAGGTTCTTGCTGATATTTTGCCAATTTATGATTGGTTACATTTGCACCATGAGGATTTTACAGGGCAGTATGGCAAGTTTTGGGCGTCATATCGCACGACCAAATGGTACAAAGATGAGCAGAATTTCCAAGAATCTTTGGCTAACAAACTTGGTTATAACAAAGTATCACAGGAGAAGTTAGCAGTGGTAAAGAAGATAAGAGATTTTGTAATTGGTGGCGGTTTTATGTTTGCTATGTGTTCTGCTACGGATTCTTATGACATTGCATTGGCGGCTGAGGGCGTAGATATTTGTGCAGAAATGTTTGATGGTGATGCCATTGATGCTAATGCACAAAAGAAATTGAATTTTAATAATACTTTTGCTTTCAAAGATTTTCATATAGAGATGAATCCGTCCGTTTATCGTATATCAGATATAGATGTATCTTCGGATAGGCAAAGCAAGATTAACGAAAAAAACGATGTTTTTGCACTTTTTGATTTTTCTGCTAAATGGGATTGGATTCCAACAATGCTTACTCAAAATCATCAGCGAGTTATCAAAGGTTTTTATGGACAAACAACGGCTTTTCGTAGGCAATACCTTAAAAGTAACGTACTTATAATGGGCGAAAACAAGTCCTATAATGAGGTTCGCTATATTCACGGAGAGATGGGCAAAGGAACATGGACATGGCTCTCGGGACATGACCCTGAGGATTATAGGCATTTTATTGGCGACCCACCTACCGATTTGGAATTGTATCCTAACAGTCCGGGGTTTAGACTTATTTTGAATAACATATTGTTTCCTGCCGCAAAAAAGGAAAAACATAAGACTTAATTGTAATAATAAAAAATCAGATACTCAATTCCCTTAAACGTTTTGCGTCTAAAATAGTAAAAACCTTGCCTTTGGAGCGGATAATTCCTTCATCTGCTAATCCCTTTATAACATTCGCCAAAGCAGGACGAGTAACGGAGAAAGTATCTGCTAACTGCTGTTGAGAATCTTCAATAACAAATGTATCTTTTCCTGTTTTTGTATAAATTTTGAGTAAATAATTGGCGATATTGTTACGTATGGATTTAAAGGCGAAGGATTGCATTCTATCTATTAGAAAAGTGCCTTTATTGGATATCAACCTTATGAAATTGATTAGTAGTTTCTCATTGCTTTGCAATAAAAAAGTAAAATCCTTTCGTGGAATTGGCAAAATAGTTGTGCGTTCTATTGCTGTAATCTCAACAGGCGACAATGGTTTTTCAGCATAAAGAATCATTGGAGCGAGAATATCGGGTGCTTTAACGTGGTGCATACGAACGGAAGTTCCATCGGATTTGTGCATTGTGGCAACAACGGAACCCGAAGTGATAATATATAGCATGGAATACTCATCTTGTTGAGATAATATCACACTATCTTTCTCAAAAGTCCTCTCTCCGTGATAGTCTTTTAATAGATTATCAAT
This sequence comes from uncultured Bacteroidales bacterium, assembly GCA_900319595.1. Lineage (GTDB taxonomy): Bacteria > Bacteroidota > Bacteroidia > Bacteroidales > P3 > Scybalousia_A. The sequence goes on from ONOZ01000218.1 coordinate 7,576, forward strand.
CTCTTGAGAGGACATACCTGCAAATAATAAGCAATTAGTCAAATTTCTTTTCATAGCGACAGCAAAATTACTCAAAATATGATTATATTATTTGTAATAAATATTACAAACAGCGAAATATTTGTTTTTTTTATAATCCCGACAAACGCTATATAAAATTTGCCACTTCAAGAAAGAGTATCAACAAGAGATGGTATTTTTGATAAAAGAAAGTTTTTTTATAATAAAAGAGGTGTTTGGTCAAAAATATTCTTCAATAAATAGCAAGCGATTGTAATATTTATTACATTTTATTATGTATTAACTATTTATTTTTGCAACGTACAAAAGTTTAATTTCAAAAAACACAAAAAACTATGGAAGAAAAAATGTTTTGCTTTCAATGTCAGGAAGCAGCAAAGGGAATAGGTTGCACTATTAAGGGTGTTTGCGGTAAGAATTCTGACACTTCAACTTACTTAGATTTGTTGTTGTCTGTCGAAAGAGGCGTTGGAACAATCCAAAATGAGTTGATAAAGAACGGAATTGAGAGTTCAAAAGAAGTAGATGATTTTTTGGTTGATGGACTTTTCGCATCAATCTCATGTGCTAACTTTGACGATAAAGCAATTGTGAAAAAAGTTGAAAAAGGTTTGATGATAAAATCACAACTTTTGAAAATAGCGAGCGAAAATAACATCTCTTTACCTGATTATCAAGAAATAATTTGGCAGGGAGAGAAAGAGGATTTTTATAATGAGGGACGCAGAGAGTGTATTCTAAGAAACGAAAACGAAGACTTGCGTTCAATGAAAGAAATCATAATATTAGGACTCAAAGGTATGGCAGCGTATTATGAACATGCCTCTCGTTTGGGTTATATCAATAAAGAAATTATGAATTTTACATGTGAGGCTTTGGCTTTGATAAGTAATCCGAACGCTACGATGGAAGAACTTTATAGTATGACAATGCAAACAGGTAAATTCGGAGTTGCGGCTATGGAATTGTTGGATAAAGCGAATACTTCTACTTATGGCAATCCTCAAATCACAAAAGTGAATATTGGAGTGGGAAATCGTCCAGGTATTCTCATAACAGGACACGACTTAAAGGACATAGAACAACTTCTAATTCAGACAAAAGATGAGGGAATTGACATTTACACTCACGGAGAAATGCTACCGGCACACTATTATCCGATGTTAAAAAAATATCCTCACTTAGTAGGCAATTACGGTAACGCTTGGTGGAAACAAAAAGAGGAATTTGCGATGTTCAATGGTCCAATCATTTTCACAACTAATTGTATCGTTCCGCCATTGCCTGACGCTAATTACAAGGACAGAGTATTTACGACAAATTCTACGGGATATCCGGGCTGGAAACACATAGAGGCTGACGCAAATGGAGTAAAGGATTTTTCGGAAGTAATAAAGATTGCAAAGACGTGCCAACCTCCTACAGCAATTGAGCAAGGCGAGATAATAGGTGGCTTTGCCCATAATCAGGTTTTTGAATTGGCAGAAGCGGTTGTTGAGAATATTAAGAACGGAAATATAAAGAAATTCTTTGTTATGAGTGGTTGTGATGGTAGAATGGCGTCTCGTTCTTATTACAAGGAATTTGCAGAAAATCTTCCTAAGGATACGATAATTCTTACCTCAGGTTGTGCGAAGTATAAATACAATAAATTAAACTTAGGTGAGATAAACGGAATTCCACGAGTGTTAGACGCTGGCCAATGTAACGATTCGTATTCTTGGGTTTTGGTAGCACTAAAACTACAAGAGATATTCGGTTTGGCAAGTGTGAATGAATTGCCGATCGTCTTCAATATAGCGTGGTATGAACAGAAAGCAGTAATTGTTTTGTTGGCTTTATTGTATTTAGGAGTGAAAAACATTCACGTAGGTCCGACATTGCCGGCATTTATGAGCCAAAACGTTATCAAGATTCTGAATGAACAATTCGGATTAGACACAATAACAACCGTAGAAGAGGATTTGAAAAAGTTTTTAGAATAAAGACATTAACAAACCGCCGAAAGAAAAAATTCTTCTTTGAGAACAATTTAATATTCTCAAAAAAGAATTTTTTCTTTCGGCATTTTATTTATTTGAAGTAATAATTCGCTAATTAGAATAGTCGCAAGGCGTCATTTAAACTTGTCTTTTTGTCCGTGCTTTCTTTTCTTTGTCCAATAATCAAAGCACAATTGACATTATAATCCCCGCTTGGAAAGTGTTTTACATAACTTCCCGGTACGACAACCGAATTTTTGGGAACAATACCTTGATATACAACCTCTTTATCTCCCGTTACGTCAATGATTTTCGTAGATGAGGTAATAGTTACACCTGCACCCAAAACAGCACCTTCACAAATTCTCGCACCCTCAACAACTATGCAACGCGAACCTATAAAACAATTATCTTCTACAATAACAGGTTTGGCTCCAACGGGTTCTAATACTCCGCCAATGCCAACTCCTCCAGCCAAATGTACATTCTTGCCAATTTGTGCAGCACTTCCTACCGTTGCCCACGTATCTACCATTGTTCCTTCATCAACATAGGCACCTATATTGACAAAGGAGGGCATCAATATCACATTTTTACCTAAATAAGAACCAAAGCGAGCAATTGCACCAGGCACAACTCTAACACCCCATTGCAAATAATCTCTTTTCAATGGCACTTTATCGGCATATTCTATATCTCCGCTGTGCATTTCTTTGACTTTGTTTATTGCAAAATACAAAATAATAGCCTTTTGTACCCAATCATTTACTTGCCAATCATTATCTATTTTCTCTGCTACGCGTACTTCTCCACGGTTCAATAAAGATATTGTATCGTTTATATCATTCACAACTTCTCTTTCTTGTAACAACGAGCGGTCTTGCCATGCCTTTTCAATTAAATCTGTATTTACTAACATAATCGTCTAAAAGTTTTTATTATCAAATGAATATACAATCATTTTTATTATATATTGTTGCAAAGATAGGAAAATAATTATAAATAAATGTATAAAAAATAAAAAAAATAGCAAAAAAGTTGTCAAATATAGGAAATTATTTATATCTTTGCAAAGTGTATGGAAAAATTGAAAAACGAATTAGGTAAATGGTTTATGGATATATCAAAGTATATCCTGACAGCCTTTTTATTAACCACTTTATTTAGTGAGCTAAAAGAATGGTCGGCAGTGGTATATATTATAACAACTGTTGCTGTCATAGTGTTTTTAGTAGTAGGGTTATTCTTAATAAACAATAAAAAACGAAAGGAGTAAAGAAATGGTAGGTTACATTAGTGTATTATGTGTTTTAATGGCTTTTGCTATTGGTAGTCTTTTGTATTTCTTTATACAAGACAAGAAACAGAACACATTGAAAGAAAACTAACTAATTAAATAAGTTTATAAAGGTTCTATAAATATGGGACGCTTGTTTTGGGGAGTGTAAATATACAAAAAAATAAAAAAAAATAGCAAAAAAGTTGCAGGTAATAAAAAAAGTTGTATATTTGCAATTCGGAAAGTAGAAATAATAGAAAGCAAAGAATAAAGTTATTAACAATTTAAAATTTTAAGAAAAATGAAAAAACTTACATTATTAGCCCTTTCATTGGGTATGACATTCGGTGTTTTTGCACAGAAATTCCAATTCGCAGGAGAGGCAACTCCTATGGATTTATCAAATGCACACAAAGCAGTTGCAGTTAAAGCAGACGCTGCTAAAGTTATTTTGACAGTTACCGATTTTGTTGGTGATGATGCAAAAATTGGTTGGACATTTGAGGGCGATACAACAGGTGGTATAATGTTTATTGGACTTTTTGAACGAGAACTAGATGGTTCGAAACAGGAAATTGCATCTGCTGTTTTACAGGAGCTACTTAGAGGAGGAGGTTACTGGCCTTTTGAGCAAAAACTTCAAAACATAAGTGAACTGTTTAGTAACAAACAGACTGGTGAAAAAACTTATTTAGATGAAGGTACAACTTACAGTTTATGGATTGCGATTGGAAATGAAGCATTTGCAAACAACTCTTCTTCTGGAGCAGATATGAATTGGGCATATTGCAACTTCACTGGCGAGGGTGTAGTTTCTGAGGGTGCTTTAGGACTTAAAGACTTTCAAGGTGTTGGTATAAATGCTGCATCTATTGTAGTAACTAACGTTTATCCTAACCCAACAGCAGATAAAGTTACAATAACTGCTGCTTCTAAAATCAATTCATTAGAGGTTGTTAATGCATTAGGTCAAGTTGTTTATACAATGGACGTAAATGACCAAACTGCTACATTATACACTGATTCTTTTGCTAAAGGTACTTACGTAGTTCGTTTGAATACAGAATTAGGTCAAGCAACTAGCAAATTATACGTTAGATAAGAGAAAATAGAATTTTAAATAATTCATTGAAAAATAGGGAATTGTGAAAAAAAACAATTTCCTATTTGTTTTTTATTATACTTTTCTGATGTGGTATAGATAAAAAGTTATACATTTGCATATTGAAGCGTATGATATGAGGTATTTCAAACGGAATATTGGAGTGCTGACTCGTCGTAACATGTAAATGAATAAGAAAAGTTTAATAAATACAAATTAACACATTAAAGAACAAACAAAACATGAAAAGATTAGCATTATTTGTCCTAACATTAGGACTTGCATTCGGAGTGTTTGCACAACGTGTAGAAATGCGTTTGGCAAAGAATGACACAAAAACATTGCAAACAGAAATTCAAAAACACAACGCAGAAAAGGGATTATTAGTTCCTACTACTGTAACAAAATCTTCTAAATACTTATCTGTAAAGGCAGCAGGTTGTACAATAACAGATATATCGACAGTTGAAGATGAAGAAGAAATTGGAAATTTTACAGTAACCTACACTTTAACTCCTAACCAAGGTACAGGCTTTTTTGCGAGAGCTTTAAAAACATCTCAATTGGATACTTTGACAGACGAAGATTTGAAAGAAGAAGTTATGAAAGAATTGAGATGGTGGCAAGATCTTTATGCATATTTTGGTGAGGTGTATGATGAAAGTGAGTTTTGGAAAACAGAAGGTGGTGAGATGGAATTACCAAATTTGAAAGGTAAAACACAATATACTATTGTTGTTATGTGCGTCGATCCTACAGATACTGTTATAGTAAAAGAAAACTTTACAACTCCTTCTTCTAAGCTTTCAGGTGAGCCTACTATGACTGTTTGTGAAGTTAAAGATATTGCAACCACAAATGCTTATTTGGAAGTACAAAAAGGCCCACAAACTGCTTATTATTATCTAATATATCAAGAAACTGCTCGTTGGCAAGAGGAAGGTATAGTAACAGATGAAGACGTTATTGCAGACGTTACTAAAAATGAATATGATTACCATAAATATAGAGAAGATTCAACTTGGGAGATAGGTGATGACGATATTACAAATACTTATTCTCTTACTCCTAATACAGAATATACTTTGTATTTGGTTGCCTGCAACGGAAACGGTGATATGTCAGCACCTATCAAGAAAGTATTCACTACTAAGGGATCAGAACAATCAGGCGAGGCTGGTTTTGACGTTTGCGAACTAAAAGATATAGTATCACACAAAGCATATATAGAGGTTAAGCAAAACGACCAAACGGGATACTATAATCTAATATTTGGTATTTCGGATACTCTTGCTGCACACAATTTAGATTCAGAAGATTCTGTAGTTGCTCATGTTGAAAACTATAATGTACCAAAATATACCCAAGATACAACTTGGATGTTAGGTGATGACGATCTTGCATCAAGTTATGCTCTTATTCCTAATACAAAATATACAGTTTGGGCAGTACCTTTCAATGGAAACAAAGAAGTTGGTAAGGTATTTACTAAAGAATTTACAACTCCTTCGTCTGAACTAAGTGGTGTTGCAACATTCAGAACTATGGAAGTAGAAGTTTTGAGTGACACAAGTGCAAATGTGGAATTTGAAAAAGGCGACCAAACTGCTTATTTCCATTACTTTGAAGATCCAAAAGATACTTTATTGAAGTATAACCAATATGAATTAGCAGGTGCATTGGAGTGGTTACAAGAGCTTATTGACTACTATGAGAGAAATGGTTATGATTACCCTTCCTTTAGTATAGATACTACCATTACACTTGGAGAAGATTATGCTTTAGCAAAAGGTACTACATATGTTGTTTGGGGATTCCCTTTTAATGGTAACAAAGAACTTGGCGAGGCTAAGAGAGTTGAATTTACAACAGAGGGTGTAGGTTTAGCAAAAATAGATTTCACTGCTGTAAATGTATATCCTAACCCTGCAACAGACAAAGTTGTAATTACATCTAAGAAAACTATCAAAAATATAGAAATAGTTAATACTTTAGGACAAGTTGTTTATTCTAAAAATGCCAATTCAGATAATGTTAGCATAGATGTTGCTAAATTTGATAGAGGCAACTACTTTGTAAAGGTAACGACTATTGATAACATGATAACTGCACAGCAAGTAGTTGTTAAATAGAAATAGTATAATTTATTCGTTAAAACAAGTTTTTTTTGATTGGGGAATTGCAATATATTTCCCAATCTTTTTTTTATTGTAACATTGTTGAAAAATACTAAAATATACCTTTTTTGAATCATAAATTTAAATAAATTAGGATATTTATAAAAAAAAGATTACTTTTGCAAAAAAATATTGAAAGGTTTTTATAGTTTGCTATAAATTTAGAAATGAAACATTTTGAATTATGATAAATCAATTGATAAAACAAGCGGTAAGCGAAAGTTTAAAAACATTATATGGAGTTGAAATTGCAAGTGATAGTATTGAATTGCAACCAACTAAAAAAGAATTCCAGGGAGATATAACTTTGGTAGTGTTTCCTTTTGTAAAGATGGCAAAGAAAAAACCAGAAGATTGTGCAGAGGAAATAGGTCAGGCTCTCAAAGATAGCATTCAATGGATTGAGTCGTATAATGTTATAAAAGGATTTTTGAATTTCTCAGTATCAGATAATTATTGGCTAAAATTTCTAAACGATAACAAATGTAATGAAAATTTTGGCTTAACTGCTCCAAAGAATGAGAAACCTATAGTTATAGAATACTCTTCTCCAAATACTAATAAACCATTGCATTTAGGACATATTCGTAATAATCTTTTGGGTTGGTCAGTTTCTCAAATCTTAAAAGCAAATGGTGAAAATGTCAAGATGGTTAATTTGGTTAATGATAGAGGAATACACATTTGTAAGAGTATGCGGGCTTGGCAACTATTCGCAAACGGAGAAAATCCTCAAACTTCTAATGAAAAAGGCGACCATTTAGTTGGCAAATACTATGTTTTGTTTGATAAAGAATACAAAAAGCAAATTGCTCAATTGGTAGAGAGTGGGGTAGAAGAAGAAACTGCTAAAAAAGATGCTCCAATTATGAAAGAGGCATCGGATATGCTTGTAAAATGGGAGCAGGGCGATAAAGAGGTTAGAGATTTGTGGCAGATGATGAACGAATGGGTTTATCAGGGATTCAATCAAACATATGATAGATTGGGAATTAGTTTTGATAAGATATATTATGAGTCAGATACATACAAATTAGGTAAATCTCTTGTTGAAAAAGGTTTGAATGATGGTGTATTTTATAGACGTGAGGACGGGAGTGTATGGGCAGATTTGACAAAAGACGGTTTGGACGAGAAACTTCTTTTACGTAAAGATGGAACAAGTGTTTATATGACGCAAGACCTTGGCACTGCAACGCTAAGACACGAGGATTTTAATTCAGATAAATTGATTTATGTTGTTGGTAACGAGCAGATATATCATTTTCAAGTGCTTAAATTGGTAATGCAAAAACTTGGATTTGCTTGGGCAAAAGATATTTATCATCTTTCGTACGGTATGGTGGAATTGCCAAATGGTAAGATGAAAAGTAGAGAGGGAACTGTGGTTGATGCAGACGATTTAATGAAGCAAATGTACGATGAGGCAAAGAATATTTCTGAGCAACACGGCAAAAATCAAGATATGACACAACAGGAGTTGGATAAATTGTATAATACTTTGGCTTTGGGTGCGTTAAAATATTTTATTTTGAAAGTTGATCCAACAAAAACTATGCTATTCAACCCTGAGGAAAGTATTGATTTCAATGGCAATACAGGTCCATTTATTCAATATACATATGCTCGTATTTGCTCTATTGTTCGCAAAGCCAAAGAGGAAGGAGTTTTTGTAGAAAATACAGAAATTGATGCTAATATCGTATTAAATGATAAAGAAAAGGAGGTTATCAAAAATATTTATGCCTTTTCTGACGTTATAAAAGAAGCAGGCAAAAACTATTCGCCATCATTGATTGCTAACTATGTGTATAATTTGGCAAAGTCTTTCAATGGTTTTTACCAAGAATGTAGTATTCTGAAAGAGGAGAACCAAGAAATTAAACAGATGAGAGTTTGCTTAGCATATATGACAAGTCAGGTTATCAAAGTGGCAATGAATTTACTTGGTATAGAAGTTCCAAATCGTATGTAGTGAGAGTTACAATGGGCGATTGGTAATAAGAAAAATAAGGCTTATATTGATAAAGGTGGGGACTAATTAAATAAACTTTTTATGGCACACAAATTTGAAGAACAGGGGGTTAGCACACTTGAAAGGATACAAGAAGGAGGCAATGAATTGATTGTTTTTAATGATGATGTGCATACCTTTGATTATGTGATAGATTGTTTGATTGAAATCTGTAAATTGTCTAAGGAACAGGCAATTACATGTACGAACATTATACATTACAAGGGGCTTTGTTGTGTCAAACATGGTTCAATGGACGAATTGATAAAAATGAGCGTTGCTTTGGACGAGAAGGAACTGAAAAACGAGATTAGATAAAGTATAATAAATAAAAAAAATTTGTAGTTATGGACTTAGTATTTATAGTTATATTGTTAGTTGTGGGTATGGCATTGATAATATTAGAATTAGTTGCAATACCCGGTACAACTATTGCAGGAATATCTGGTATTATCCTAACAGTGTGGGGCTTGGTAAAAGTTTTTGGAGAATATGGTACGTTTTGGGGTGGAATTATTACAGCCTTTGATGTAATTTTTTGTTTTGGACTATTCTATTGGAGTTTAAAGACAAAGACTTGGAAAAGATTTGAACAAAAAGAGGAGATTTCGTCCAAAGTCAATGAAATTAAAACTGCTGTCAAGGTGGGTGATAAAGGCAAGACAATAACACGTTTAGCACCTATGGGAACGGCTCTAATCAATGGCGATAGAATGGAGGTATATACTTCTACATCTTTTGTTGATCCTAATACCGATATAGAGGTGGAAGAGGTGGAAGGCAACAAAATTCGCGTAAAGGTGATATAAAAATTTAGTAATTAACAAATAAAATTAAAAAGTTATGACTTACACAGTGATTGCAGTGATAGTAGTACTTTGCATTGTATTTCTATCTATTTTTCTTTACTTGATACCAGTAAATCTTTGGTTTCAATGTGTGTTGAATGGGGTAAGAATCTCCCTAGTTCAGTTGATGTTTATGCGTTGGAGAAAAGTGCCACCAGCAGTTATTGTCAATGCTATGATCAATTCCAAAAAAGCAGGATTAGACCTTAGTAGCGACTTGTTGGAGGCTCATTATCTTGCAGGCGGACATGTGCAAAGAGTTGTAAATGCGTTGATTAGTGCCGACAAAGCAAACATTCCTTTGGATTTCAAAGCAGCCACGGCAATAGATTTGGCAGGGCGTGATGTGTTTGAGGCAGTGCAAATGTCAGTTAATCCAAAAGTTATTGACACTCCTAATGTTGCAGCAGTTGCACGTAATGGTATTCAGTTGATTGTAAAAGCCAGAGTAACCGTTCGTGCAAATATCAATCAGTTAGTAGGAGGTGCTGGCGAGGAAACTATTTTGGCACGTGTTGGAGAGGGTATTGTTACTTCTATTGGTAGTGCAGAAAGCCATGCGTTTGTATTAGAGAACCCAGATTCAATATCCAAAGTCGTTTTGTCAAAAGGTTTGGATACGGGTACAGCATTTGAGATTCTTTCTATAGATATTGCCGATATTGATGTAGGAAAGAATATCGGAGCAGAATTGCAAATGGACCAAGCTAATGCAGACAAAAATATAGCACAGGCAAAGGCTGAGGAAAGAAGAAGTATGGCTGTTGCAGCAGAGCAAGAAATGAAAGCAAAGGCTCAAGAAATGCGAGCAAAAGTTATTGAGGCTGAGGCAGAAGTACCTTTGGCTATGGCAGAGGCGTTCCGTAGTGGCAACTTAGGTATAATGGATTACTACAAGATGAAGAATATTCAAGCCGATACAGATATGCGAGAATCTATTTCAAAAAATCCATTAAGTTAAGAAAACAATAATAAAACAAGTAGTCGTTCATTTATGTAGAAATGGGCGACTTTTTTGTATATATACGTTTTAGCCTTGTAGAAAGGTGCCGTTTTTATTTCACAATAGATAAACCCCAAGACTCCAAACAAG
>ONOZ01000217.1 GCA_900319595.1 uncultured Bacteroidales bacterium
CCTTTATTTCCAGAAGAAAAATTTCGTTTAACGGGGCACCATAGCGAGAACTTATCTACAAGAATTATTGACCTATTTACTCCTATAGGGAAGGGACAACGTGCCATGATAGTCGCTCCTCCAAAGACAGGAAAGACAACATTGTTAAAAGATATAGCAAATGCTATTGCTGCTAACCACCCTGAAGTTTATCTTATCGTACTTTTAATTGATGAAAGACCGGAAGAGGTAACGGATATGCAAAGAACGGTAAATGCCGAGGTTATTGCATCTACTTTTGACGAACCAGCAGAGCGTCATGTGAAGATTGCGAATATTGTATTGGAGAAAGCAAAGCGTATGGTGGAATGCGGACATGATGTTGTTATTGTTTTGGATAGTATTACAAGACTTGCACGTGCGTATAACACAGTTGCTCCTGCCAGCGGCAAAGTTCTTTCTGGAGGAGTGGAGGCTAACGCACTTCAAAAGCCTAAGCGTTTCTTTGGAGCAGCAAGAAATATTGAAAATGGAGGTTCCTTGACGATTATTGCGACTGCTCTGATAGAAACCGGCTCAAAAATGGATGAGGTTATCTTTGAGGAGTTTAAGGGTACTGGAAATATGGAATTGCAATTGGATAGAAAATTATCTAATAAACGTGTTTATCCTGCTGTTGATTTGGTTGCCTCATCTACAAGACGAGATGATCTACTTCTTTCTGACAATGTTTTGAATAGAATGCTGATTTTGCGTAACTACATTGCAGATATGAATCCAAATGAAGCAATGGAGTTGATTAAAAATAGAATGTCGGTTACTCGTACAAATGAAGAGTTTTTGCTTAATATGAATGGATAAGATATAATAAAAAATATGAATACTGAAGAATTATTTAAAAAGATTGTTTCTCACGCTAAGGAATATGGATTTATTTTTCCTTCGAGTGAATTGTACGATGGATTAGGTGCTGTGTATGATTATGGCCCTAATGGAGTGGAATTAAAAAACAACATCAAACAATATTGGTGGCGTGCTATGACACAAATGCACGAAAACATAGTTGGTGTAGATAGTGCTATATTTATGCACCCTAAGATTTGGAAAGCAAGTGGGCATGTAGATGCTTTTAATGATCCTTTGATAGATAATAAGGATAGTAAGAAACGTTATCGTGCCGATGTGTTGATTGAAGACCATATTGCTAAGATAGAGGAGAAAATAAACAAAGAAGTCGTTAAGGCAAAGAAACGTTTTGGAGATAATTTTAATGAAGAGCAATTTCTTGCTACAAGCGAAAGAGTTAAAGGTTATCAAAAACAGATTGAAGAGATACATCAGAGATTTGCTTCTTTGATGAATGCTAATGATTTAGCTGGATTAAAGGCATTAATTGAAGAATTGGAAATCGTTTGTCCTATATCTGGCACACGGAATTGGACGGATGTAAGACAATTCAATTTAATGTTTGCAACCAAGATGGGTTCTGTTTCAGATGATTCAGATACAATTTATTTAAGACCTGAAACCGCACAAGGTATTTTTGTAAATTATCTAAATGTGCAAAAGACAGGTAGAATGAAAATCCCATTTGGTATAGCACAAATAGGAAAAGCGTTCCGTAATGAGATAGTTGCACGTCAGTTTGTCTTTAGAATGCGAGAATTTGAACAGATGGAGATGGAATTTTTCTGTCGTCCAGGAACAGAAATGGAATGGTTCAACTATTGGAAAGAGGAGCGATTGAATTGGCATTTGGCTTTAGGAATACCAAAAGAGAAATACCGCTACCATGACCATGAAAAACTTGCTCATTATGCCAATGCAGCAACTGATATTGAATTTGAATTTCCGTTTGGTTTCAAAGAATTAGAAGGAATACACTCTCGTACAGATTTTGATTTGAAACGTCATCAAGAGTTTAGCGGAAAGAAGATTCAATACTTTGATTCAGAAATCAATGAGTCCTATACGCCATACTGTGTTGAAACTTCCATTGGCTTAGACCGTACATTTTTGGCTGTTTTCTCGCATGCATTCAAAGAAGAAGTGTTAGAAGACGGACAAACTCGTACAGTATTGAATCTCCCTAAGCAATTGGCTCCGTACAAAGTAAGTGTGTTACCATTAGTTAATAAAGATGGACTACCAGAGATGGCAAAGGGTATATTTAATGACCTGAAATTCTCAATGCGTTCGCACTATGAGGAAAAAGATACAATAGGTAAGCGATATAGACGTCAAGATGCGATAGGTACGCCGTATTGTATTACGGTAGATAATGATTCTGTGAAAGATAATAGTGTAACTATTCGATTAAGGGACTCAATGCAACAAGAGAGAGTAAGCGTTGATAACATAAGATCATTTATCACACAGCACTAATAACGTTTTATATCTGGAAATACTGAAATTGTAGAAATTATATATACAATAAAAAATCCTTTCCTTCTGAAAATATTTATTCCATAAGGAAAGGATTTTCTAATTATACTATCTATTAATAGTTAGTTGCTTCTCTTTCAAAATATGCTTGAGGGTGGTCGCAACAAGGACATTTCTCTGGTGCCTGTTTGCCTTTGTAACGGAATCCACAGTTACGACAAACCCAACACTGCTCTTCTTCGCTCCAAAATACATCTTCTTTTTCTACTCTGTTAAGAAGTTTTTGGTATCTTTCCTCATGGCGTTTTTCTACTGCCGCAATTGCTCGGAATTTTTTTGCAATCTCAGGAAAACCTTCTTCATCTGCAACTTTTGCTGCATTAGGATAACCATCTGTCCATTCTTCATTTTCGCCGGCAACTGCTGCTTTCAAGTTTTCTTTCGTATTTCCAATTACTCCGGCAGGGAATGTAGCGGTAATTTCCACTGCTCCGCCTTCTAACATACGGAATAGAAGTTTTGCATGTTCTTCTTCCTGCAATGCAGTCTCCATAAAAACACTTGCAATTTGTTCATAACCTTCTTTTTTTGCTTGTTTTGCAAAGAAAGTGTAACGATTTTTTGCTTGACTCTCACCCGCAAAGAATGTTAAGATATTCTTTTCTGTTCTTGATCCTTTTAAACTCATGTTATTCAATATTTATTAGGTTAATACTATTTCTGAGAGCAAAATTATAAAAAAAATCTAACTTTACAAAATATTTTATTAAATTTTATCGTTATGGCATAGAATTTAATAGATATATTTATATGAAAAAAATAGTATTGATTGCAATGGTCTTATGTTTTGGTGGATTTTTATTTGCACAAAATCAACCATATGATGAGCAGATAGATGCTGTAACACAAATTAAACAGGCGGTATCGCAAGCAAAGGTAGAAAATAAATATGTTCTTATACAGGTTGGAGGCAATTGGTGTCCATGGTGTTTAAAATTTGCAGAATTTGCAGATACGAATATGGCAACTAAGCAAATTATAGATAAGGATTTTGTTTATATTCATGTCAATTGGTCAAAAAAGAATAAAAACGAAGAGGCCATGAAAATGTTAAGTAATCCTGCTCGTTTTGGATTTCCTGTTTTTGTGATATTAGACGAAGAGGGCAACCGCCTTCATACTCAAAATTCTGCCTATTTAGAAGAGGGTAAAGGATACAGTGCAAAGAAAGTTACAGAGTTTTTGAATCATTGGACAAAAGATGCAATTA
>ONOZ01000213.1 GCA_900319595.1 uncultured Bacteroidales bacterium
AAATCTTTGTACATTTGTTCCTTTAAATCTACATTATTTTGTTTTGCCTTTTGTTTTACGCTTTCGTACCACTGACTATCATTTTGCATCAACAGCAATCCCTCCTCTATATCTTCATCTTTGTATTGACGAGGAAACTTTTTACCAAAGTACTTTTGCTCACTACGAGGATTTCCGACTATTTGGAAACTATCAATTATCGTATTTGAAGCAATGGGTTTAAATTCAATGTCTGTATTTTCCCAAGAACCATAAAAGTTTTCATAACTCAATGAATCTTTGTCGTCAAAGGCATAACTGGTATTTTGATAATAGATTTTATAGTAATACTTTTTCTCATCATTATTCTTTATTGTAAAACTGAAATGAAACATAGAGTCGTTATGAGGTAGAACTAATCCCTCAAAAACAGCATTTGTCATATCAAAGTCTAATTCTACAATGTCTTTATTAGGAAAATTTACCATAGGGTCAAAACTTACAATAACATTTTCCCGTTTGCACGCTACAAACATATTGCATATAACAATAAGGTATAGAAGAATCTTTTTCATAAAATGTTTTATAAAGGTATATTTGTAAAATGAACTATTTTCCGCTTATTTAAGAAATTCTTTTTACTTTGTCGTTTTCTAATTTATAGACAAAATTACTTTCCTTTTCTATTGCAATTCCTTGTTCATTGAAAATAAGTCTGTGTCCCCACTCTCCAACCCAGCCAAGCCTTGTTGCAGGGTTGCCAATCCAACATTCATAATCTTTGACATCTTGTCTAATCACCGCACCAGCACCAATCAAACAATATTTACCCAAAGTATGTCCACAAACTATAGTTGCATTGGCTCCAATAGTGGCACCTTGTTTTATAATTGTAGATTTATACTCATCTTTCCTTGCAATTGCACTGCGAGGATTGATAACGTTAGTAAAAACACAAGAAGGTCCCAAAAAAACATCGTCCTCACACTCTACTCCTGTATAAACGCTAACATTATTCTGCACTTTGCAATTTTTACCTAACTTTACTTGTGGAGAAATCACAACATTCTGCCCAATATTACAGTTTTCTCCAATCTGACTTCCTGACATAATGTGAGAAAAATGCCATATTTTTGTGCCATTTCCTATTTTACAGTCTTCATCTATAACTGCTGTTTGGTGGGCAAAGTATCCTTTCATATATTTTATATTTGCAATATTCAAACAATTGCAAAGGTAATACAAAATTTTCTATTTTAAACTCCAAATTCGTAAAATCTTTGTATCTTTGCACAAAATTTTAAAACAAAACAAATGGAACATACAATACAATCAACAAGTGACGATACGGTAGGGCTCTCGCAGCCTCCGAGTAAGACAAACACAAACGCACAATCAAAGAAATTCTTAATTATAAGACTATCTTCTATTGGAGATATAGTACTGACAACACCAATAGTACGATGTTTGAAAACCAAATTCCCAAATTCCCAGGTTCATTATCTAACAAAACAATCCAATGCCTCAATTTTGGAAAACAACCCCTATATTGATAAGATTCATACCTATAATAAAGATATAGGAATGCATTCTTTGATAAAAGAACTACGTAAGGAGGATTTTGATTTCATCGTAGATTTGCACAAAAATTTGCGTTCTTTACGAATATATCTTGCTCTACGAAAACCAAGAGGGACTTTCAATAAACTAAATCTACAAAAATGGTTTTATGTTCGTACAAAAAAGAATGTACTGCCTAATATTCATATTGTAGATAGGTACTTTTCTGCTGTAAAAAGTCTAAATGTTGAAAATGATGGCAGGGGTTTAGATTTCTTTTTACAAGACGAGGATTATATTTCTCGCGATGCATTACCGTTGTCCTTTGCAGAGGGTTACATTGCTATTGCTGTAGGAGCCAAGCATATAACAAAGCAGATTCCCACCGATATTTTGATAGCAACATGTGAAAAGATAGAAGGTAATATTCTGCTTTTGGGGGATATAAATGACAAAATCAAAGCCAATAAAGTAGAAAATGCCATTGGTAGTAGAGTTTTCAATGGTTGTGGTGCTTATTCTTTACCACAAACTGCTGCTTTAATTGATACAAGTAAAGGGTTGATAACCGCAGACACAGGACTTATGCACATAGGAGCGGCATTGAAAAAAAATATCATAAGCATTTGGGGTAGTACTGTGCCAGAATTTGGCATGTATCCTTATTTTCCGCAGGCAAGTAAAGAAAATGATGCATCAAATAACGGATATGAAAGTCATATTTTTGAAGTTAATAATTTAAGATGTCGTCCTTGTAGCAAATTAGGTTACAAAAGATGTCAGCGAGTTCATTTCAAATGTATGAAACAGCAGGATACTTTACGTATAGCACAGGTGGCTAACACATGGCTAAAATGTTAAGAGATTGTACAATAAATGAAAATAAAGACTAATTATCATTCACATAATACGTTTTGCGATGGCAAAAGCACAATGGAAGAAATGGTTTTGGCAGCAATAGACAAGCAATTTACTCATTTCGGAATATCTTCTCATGCACCAATGCCTCAAAATCCCTACTTCGCATTGAAAAATGAGGAGTTTTCTGCCTATAATCAAGAGTTTTTGCGACTAAAAGATAAATACAAAAACAAAATTCGTCTATACTTGGGTTTAGAAATGGACTTCGTTAGCGGATTTGTAGAAAGTATAAAAACAAAAGCTCAAAATGAATACAAATTAGACTATTTTATTGGGAGCGTTCATCAAGTAGCAAACCCTGAGTTTGAAATAAAATCCATAAATGATATTTATAATACATGGTTTATTGACGGTAGCAAACAAGAAACTTATGATGAGGGTCTGAAAATGATATTTGATGGAGATATTCGTAAGGCTGTGGAATGTTTCTATACAAGTCAAATGGAAATGATTAAACAAAATCGTCCAGATGTGTTGGGACATGCTGACAAAATAGTAATGCACAATCAAAATAGGTACTTTACAGAACAAGAAACATGGTATAAAGATTTGGTTGTTGCACTTTGGGACACGGTAATTCAATATAATACAATTGTAGAGGTTAATACACGTGGAATCTATCGCAAACGCCATAACGATTTCTACCCTTCGTCTTATTGGGTGAAGTATTTAGTTCAAAAAAATGTGCCTTTGATAATATCAACCGACTGTCATAAAAAAGAAGAAGTAGATTTATGTTATAAAGATGCCTTGGACTTTTTGAAAATTGCGGGGTGCAAACAACTATTCTACTTTGAAAATGAGTGGAAACAAGAAAAAATTGAAAATTTTGAATAATAGTAGGATAAACACAAGAAATGGCTATGAATATGGATAGAATAGAAAAAGCGGTTATGTATCATAAAAATGGATTTAACTGTTCGCAGGCTGTTTTTATAGCATTTGCTGACAAGTATGGACTAAACAATAATATGTCTGCACGGCTTTCTTGTGCGTTTGGCGGAGGTATTGGTCGTCAAGGTCTAACTTGTGGTGCAGTATTAGCAATGTGCATGCTAATTGGTTTAGAAGAAGGTAATGAAACTGCCATTGATGTTCAAAATCGCAAACATTGTTACGAAATCACTAAGACTTTGTGTGATAGGTTTAAAAAAGAATATGGTAGCATGCAATGTTCAGACATTATAGGAGTAGTTCCGTGTAGAGAGAAAGTACGTTTGGCGGCGGAAATTTTTGAAGAATATTTGGAAAGTAAAAACGTGATAGCATAATGTTGAAATTACATTATTATATGTCACGGATATGATTTATGAGAAAACGGGGATTTTTAATTATAATTGGCGTGATTTCTTGCATGTTTTCTTTTGCTCAAACGGGAATTATCAAAAGTGAATTTGTGTATGATGCCACTTTGTTTCCATCTTGCCACGCCTCTACAATTGTAGAAGCAGATAATGGGGATTTACTTGTGGCATATTTTGGAGGTAAATACGAAGGAGCAGATGATGTTTGCGTATGGTTGTCAAGAAAAATGAAAGATAGTAGTCATTGGTTGGCACCCGTGATGATAGCAGACGGCACTCCTTGTTATGATTTGAAAGAAAGAAAAGCATGTTATAATCCCGTGTTGTATAAAATGCCAGATGGGACAATAGTTTTGTTTTTTAAGATTGGCAAACACGTGCAAGATTGGACGGGCTGGGTGAGTTTTTCTTCAGATAATGGCTATACTTGGACAGATAAAAAGCCTTTGCCAGCAGGATATTTAGGAGCAATAAAAAATAAGCCTGAATTGATAGCAAATAAACTTATTTGCCCATCAAGTACAGAGGCAGGCTGGTGGCAAATCCATTTTGAAATATATGATTTAGATACAAAAACGTGGCAATACGTTGGACCTATAAAAGCAAACAAAGCGATCTCTACAATGGATATGCCTAACGGAAAGCGAAACCCTATAATTTGTATTCAACCTTCTATATTGAAATTATCAGATGGGCGTTTGCAAGTATTGTGTCGTACAAAGAATGGCAGACTTGCGACGTCTTATAGCAAAGACA
>ONOZ01000211.1 GCA_900319595.1 uncultured Bacteroidales bacterium
AGCAAATGCTGTCATCCTTGCTATCAATTGCAAGATTTTGCAAAATTAGAATTTTTTTTTGAAATAAATAATAAGAATTGAAAATTTTTTATAAAAAAACTACACTTAAAGAATTTAAGTGTAGTTTTAACAAAAGAGTAATTTTAATTTTGTAAAACACCTCTTTATTTTATTATTATCTGTATATATTGAAAACAAGTTCGTTATTTACGCAATCCATCATTACTTTGCAACCATCAAACAATTTATCGTCTAAAAGCAACATTGATAAACGATTGGTAACAAGTTTCTGTAAGGCACGTTTTATAGGTCTTGCTCCAAGTAATGGGTCATAGCCTTCATCTGCCAAAAAATCTATTGCCTTAGGAGTGTATTCCAATGTAATATTTTTTGATTGCAAAGTATCCAACAAACGTTGCACCTGCAGAATCACTATATCTCTTACCTGTTCTTTGAATAACGGTTTAAAAACGACTATTTCATCTATTCTATTTAGGAACTCTGGTCTAATAGTTTTTTTCATCAATTCCCTAACTTTCCTCTCTGCCTCTACCCACTGTGAATCAATACCTGTATGATGTTCATTTATTGCCTCTTGCAAATATTCCGAACCTAAATTGCTTGTCATTATTATGATAGTATTCTTAAAATCTACAATTTTGCCTTTACCGTCTGTTAGTCTTCCATCTTCTAATACTTGCAATAGTATATTAAACACATCAGGGTGTGCTTTCTCTATCTCATCAAGCAATATTATTGAATAGGGTTTGCGTCTTACTGCTTCTGTCAATTGACCTCCTTCTTCGTAACCCACATATCCCGGAGGAGCTCCTATAAGTCGTGATACAGAATAACGTTCTTGATACTCAGACATGTCTATTCTTACCATCAAATTCTCATCATCAAACAATAATTCTGCTAATGCCTTTGCTAATTCTGTTTTTCCAACCCCCGTTGAGCCAAGAAAAGCAAATGAACCTATAGGACGTTTTTCGTCATTCAAACCTGAACGGCTTCTTCTTATACAATTTGAGATTGCTTCTATTGCTTCCTCTTGTCCTATCACACGTTGTTTTAATTGTTCTTCCAAATGCAAAAGTTTTTCTTTTTCTGATGTCATCATTTTCGCAACCGGAATACCTGTCCAACGCGAAACAACTTCTGCTATATGATTTTCATCTACTTCTTCCGTAATCATAGGTTCGCCAGCTTGCAAAGCAGAAAGTTTTTGTTGATAATCTTTCAAATCCATTTCCGCTTGAGGAATTTTTCCATAACGAATCTCTGCTACTTTTGAATAATCGCCTTCACGTTCAGCATTCTGGGCTTGTATTTTATAGTTTTCAAGTTTTTTAACCTCACCTTGAATAGCATCAACTAATGTTTTTTCGTTTTTCCATTTCTTAGTAAGGTCATCTTTTTGCTTTTGCAACTCGTCTATTTCTTTTGTAAGAGAGGATACCTTTACCTCATCATGTTCTTTTTTGATAGCAACTCTTTCTATTTCCAACTGACGCAATTTTCTTTCTACCTCGTCCAACTCTTCAGGTGAAGAATCTATCTCCATACGTAACTTTGCTGCTGCCTCGTCAATCAAATCTATTGCCTTATCTGGTAAAAAACGATTGGTTATATATCTATTGGACATTGTTGCCGCACTTATTATAGCAGCATCTTTAATCCTTACGTGATGATGTACCTCGTACTTTTCTTTCAATCCTCTTAATATACTAATTGTATCTTCCACGCTCGGCTCATCAACCATCACCATCTGAAAACGTCTTTCTAATGCCTTATCTTTTTCAAAATACTTTTGATATTCATCTAAAGTTGTTGCACCTATTGCTCTCAAATCTCCACGTGCCAAAGCTGGTTTAAGAATATTTGCAGCGTCCATAGCCCCTTCTCCTCCCCCAGCACCAACAAGCGTATGTATCTCGTCAATAAACAATACTACATCACCATTGGATTTTATCACGTCATTAACCACACCTTTCAAACGTTCCTCAAACTCACCTTTGTACTTTGCACCGGCAACCAATGCTCCCATATCCAATGAATATAATTTTTTTTGTTTCAAATTTTCAGGAACATCATTTAAAAAAATTCTTTGTGCTAACCCCTCTGCAATAGCAGTCTTACCTACACCAGGCTCTCCTACTAATACAGGATTATTTTTAGTCCTACGCGATAGGATTTGTAAAACTCTACGAATTTCTTCATCTCTACCTATAACAGGGTCTAACTTGTTTTGTTTGGCTCGTTGAATTAAATTAATGGCAAAGCGTTCCAAATTTGAATACTTACTATTTGCCGTATTATTATTTGTAGTTTCCATAATGTTTTGTTTTTTCCTTATCCAAAAAATACAATACAAAAACTATACAACACAAAAGATTCTGACAAAATGGCATTTACCTCAACAATTTTCTGAAAAAATGGCATAAACTCATAATTTTTGCGTATCTTTGCTTTTTTTAAATAAAAATGGAAAATAAAAAGTATTGCTATAAATACCCGCATCCAGCAGTTACCGCCGACTGTTGCGTGTTTGCTTTCAATGATGG
>ONOZ01000209.1 GCA_900319595.1 uncultured Bacteroidales bacterium
CATTTTTCTTCGTTCACATAATCATCATTGGTCAAGTAAGGGAATAGATATATTGGTAGCATCGGTGCTTTCACTCCTTGATTTTGCAACAAGGTTTTCATATTATCCGTATGCACTATAATAGCATCCGCAAAATTAAGAACTTCTCCTTCAACCATTAAATCTTTTCCTTGCCTTAATGTCAATATATCGTGAATAATACAATACAAGTTGCAATTTTTTTTCTTTATCTTCTTTGCAATAAATCTGAATAGAACATAATTCTGTATAGGATATTGTATCCATACATTATCTCCTGTATTGACGCTTTTTTTTACGTATTTAGACAGAACTCTATTAGTCTTAAATCCTCTTAGCAACGCGTTGGATGTTGCTTTATAGTTAATGTCAATAATCTCTACTCCTTCATTTTTTAGTAACTCTTCAACGTCCTCTCTTGCCTTTGAGGTTGCATTCATCTTTTGTTCTTGGGAAGTTACAACTATAAGATTTAATAAAATATTTCTTCGCATAACCATATTTATTTTTCAAATTCATTTAATACTTTCTCAACTATCGGAGCCATATCGTAATATTTGTATTCCGCCAAGCGACCTGCAAAAATTACATTTTCCTGTCCATCTGCCAACTCTTTATACTTATTATATAAAGCAGTATTTTTCTCATCATTTATCGGATAATATGGCTCAATTTTATCGTTCCATTCTATTGAATACTCTTTAGAAATTACCGTTTTTTTGTTTTCATAAACTTGATTACCAAATTGTTCGAAATGCTTATGCTCAATAATTCTCGTATATGGCACTTCTCTATCGGTATAATTAACAACAGCGTTACCTTGATAGTTAGGAGTATCTAATATTTCGGTATCAAAACGAACGCTTCTGTATTCCAATTTGCCGAACTTGTAATCAAAATACTCATCAATCTTGCCCGTGAAAATAATCTTGTCAGCAATCTCCTCTAACGCCTTTCTATCATCAAAGAAATTGACATTAGTTTTTGTTTCGCTATTTTGAAGCAATGCATCTATCAATTTATTATAGCCACCAATAGGGATACCCTGATAAGTATCGTTAAAATAGTTGTTATCAAAAACAAGTCTAACAGGAAGTCTGCGAATGATAAATGCAGGTAAGTCTTCACATTTTCTACCCCACTGTTTTTCCGTATAGCCTTTGATAAGTTTTTCGTAAATATCGTCCCCAATCAATATTCTTGCCTGTTGTTCCAAATTTTGTGGCTCGGCAATACCCTCCATTTTCATTTTATCGAAAGCATTCTTACGTTGCTCGTCCAATTTTTTCATGGCATCTTGCGGAGTCTTCACCTTCCACATCTGATAAAAGGTATTCATATTGAAAGGTAAGGAATAAAGTTCGCCTTTATAGTTAGCAATAGGACTATTTGTATATCTGTTAAACTCAACTAAGGAATTGACAAAACGCCATACCTTCTTACTTGACGTATGAAAGATATGAGCCCCATATTTATGCACGTTAATGTTTTCTATTTGCTCACAATACAGATTTCCACCCACATTTTTTCTTGTGTCAATGACAAGACACTTTTTTCCTCTTTGTGCAAGCTGATTAGCATACATACTGCCACTTAGACCTGAGCCAACAATCAAATAATCATACTTTTTCATTTATTCTTATTTAATTTTTCTTTTACAATCTCTTTAACTCTTTCTGTTATAGGGTCTTTTGCCATAAACAATATTGATGTATAGACACAGAACCCAGATAACACCATGATAAATAATTTAATAATATAATTTATCTGTATAAAACTTTCTGCCCAAAGAACTATAGTCATAATTCCAGTTGCAAAGATATAAATAAAATGTGACCTACCAAAATATTTTAAAGGTAAAATTTTTCTACCAATTATAAACATACTAATAGTTACCATTGCCTCTGCAATCAGATAAGCCAATGATGCTCCATTTTGTGCAAACAATGGAATAAATATCAAACATGCAATAATATCGACCAAACACCCTAAGGTTACACATTTAATTACTTTGCTCATATGCCCTAACGGGTATAGCATTTGTATTCCCATAACATTAGATAATGCAATAAAAAATATTGTAAAAGACATTATTTGCGAAACAAGTATGGAGGGTGCAAATTCTACGCCACTTAGCAAAATCATTGCATAGGGACTTATAAAAATCAGACCCACAGACATCGGCAATGTCAAAGCAAAAGAAAAATTATAAGACTTCTGTGACATCTCTTCAAATTTTGACATATCTTTATTGGCAAGCAAATTACTCAATCGTGGTAGCATCACATTGGCAAGAGAGTAGTTTATGGTTATTGCAGTCAAATTCAACTTCATTGCCGCGGTGTAAAATCCTGCAGTAGCGTCCGATTGGAAAAAACCTAAAAATACAGTATTCAGTTGTACATATATACTTGTTACAATATAGAATACAAAAATCTTTACTACTCCCTGTAAATGCTTAAATGGGTGTAATTCGCCTATACTAATATATTGCAGTTTTATATAACGTCTTAATCTAAAAAAATTAAAAAGATTACTTCCCAGAACTCCAAAAACTGTAAAAACAGCATAGAAAAAAACATCGTCTTTTGTCTTAACAAATAAAAACAGAAAAACAATACTCAAGCATCTAATGATGATACCACGAATAGTTATGTATTTGAAATCCTCAACGGCTTGATAAAACCACTCGCAACCAATAGTCGTAAAAACAATACTCAAGGACAATAGTAGAAACAAAGAAATATCGGCGTGAATCTTGGGGACAAGAACACTAAGTATCAAAACAGCAACATAGCCTACCAAAGTTAGCAAACCATGTAAAGACAATATTTCTGTTGTTACTATATTCAAGTTCTTTATATTATCTCTTACTTTTGCAACTTCTTTAATTGCATAAAGCGGAATACCTAATGAAGAGCATAAGATTATAACATTAATTATAGATGCGAAAGAATTGACCAAACCTATACCATCTGGCAACAATATCCTTGAAGCATACGGGAATGTTATTAGCGGCAATAGTACCTGAGTTAAGGTATTGATAAGATTAAATATATAATTAGTTTTTACACTCCTTGCCATATTAGAACTTTCTTTTCATTATAAAATTTCTCATCACAAAACGCCACATCAACTGCACTTTACTTTTATACCAATATTTCATATATATCTTTTCGTCAGAAATCTTATTCCATCTAATCTCATCTTGGGGATGTTGCAACGGCAATATGGAATATGTATTATTGTTTGCTAGAAAATGATTAGGATCTTTACAATTCTCCCCTTGTTCATCAAAGCCTATGTTTGAAACCAAATTGCAGTTAGGTTCTATATTAAAACGTCTTTTTCTCCAACTATAATACAACAGTTGCATATCCCAAGTATTATACCTTTGTTTTTTCATGCTTAGAAACTTATCAATAAACACTAATCGCTCATTTTTGGCATGTAAAATAGGTTTAATGTTTTTTCTAAATTCTTTCAAAGAGTAGTCTTTCATATAAATATCATAACCCTCCAAAGTTCTTTTCCAAGCAGCCCACCCCCAAAGTTGTTGCGTATATGTAAAATAGTAAGATTCTTTTATATCCTCCTTACCTAATACATTATACCCAGATATTGTAGCAATACGGTCATCATCTTTATATTTAATCAATAATTCTGCACAATAATCAAAAAAATCTCTATGTGCCAAACAATCATGCTCCAAGATAATACCATACTCAACATTATCAAAAAACCAAAATAAAAACTTGCTAACTGCTTTTGCTGGTCCAAGATTTTCGTTCAAAAAATTAGTTTTTACTTCACATTCCCAATCCACCTGACTTAGTACATAATCTTGTACCTGTTTGCATTGAACGTATTCTCCTACCCTTTCCATTCTACCTCCATCGCAAGCAATAAAAAGTTGTTTAGGTTTGTAGTTTTTTATTTGAGCAAATACCCTCTCAACGACATTTAATCTATTAAATATTATAAATAAAACTGGTACTTTATCTATCATAACAACATTTTTTCCAATTTCACTTTGCAAAGATACAAAAAAAAGTGAATTCTTACAACGAAGAATCCACAAGAATTATGAAAAATTTAACCATTTCGTGATCCCAGAAGGATTCAAACCTTCAACCGCTTGATCCGTAGTCAAGTACTCTATTCAGTTGAGCTATGGGACCGATTTATTTATGAACTGCCCGAAATACCCTCGTTATTTCAGTTTGCAAAATTACTATATTTTTTAATAATCACAAAAAAAAATAAAATTTTTCTGCTGAAAATTTATTTTTTATCGCATTTTATTTCTACCATTCAACAACATATATTTTTCATACTATTTTTTGCTTTTGCAAATATAAGACATTTTTTTGTAAATATCATATCTATAAAAATTATTTTTATAATATTTTTTCCACCTGCATGATGTCAGTTATTATCTCATCTGCAAAAGAAGAATGTGTCGGATTTCCCTGCCACCCCATACCTTTTAACCAAACTGTAGAGCAACCTAATTGTTTTGTTGGCATAATATCTTTCTTGTAAGAATCACCTACAACTATTGTGTCCGATGGCTGTGCCTTTAATCTCTCCAAAGCATACTGCCAAAGTCGTTTATCTGGCTTGCTTATCCCTACAACGGCACTTTCTATCACATCATCAAAACAATCAAACAAAGAAAAATCTTTCAAAACCTCATCTAAATTACCATAAAAGTTAGAAACCAACCCTATTTTGTATTCCTGTTGTAATTTTTCTAACATAGGGCGGACCTTACTCGTATTCTGCTTTGCAAAGTCATAACAACTATCTGCAATTTCCCTTGTTTTACGATGTTCTTGTTTAATCATACCATTATTATATAGGAAATCAAATTGCAAATCTACCTTTATAAGCAACGTATCCAAGAAATTATTCATACTTTTAATAGAACGCGTTGCTGCAATCTGCCTCTCGCCATAAACATACGCATCTCTAAGCTGTTCCTCTGCAAGAAAGGAATTATATTTCAAATGCTCTTTTGCAAAGATATGATACCAATGAATGCCATTAGTGTCAAGTGTTGCTCCGTAATCAAATATTATAGTCTTTTCCCTGTTTTCCATATACTTAAATCTAATTTGTCCTATTGTTCTCTGAATGAAAACGTTTTATTTTTATTAAAGCCATACCTATAATTATCCATGCCAATTCACTTACTCGCGTTATTATGCCCACAACAATCCCCAAACCTCCATATACTCCCACACATTTCAAAGCAAATGCTAATGCACCTTCTCTAATTCCAACTTGCATCGGAAAAACAAAACCTATGTTGGCAATAAGTGATGTTAGCGTTACTATAACTACGGCGTCTATAATATCAATATGACTTCCGACAGAATACAAAATTAGTAAAATTTCCGTACATGACAAAATTCTTGATAAAGTTTCATAAAATAAACTCAAATAGAACTCTTTACGATGATAGTTATACAAATCTGTAAACTGTTTATCTGTATCTGCTATATTCTTTTTAAACCCTTCCGTCATCTTCCTTTCAACCCACTTTCCTAGAAATGGTATCCTGCAAAGAATCTTGAAAAAATTGACAATTATTCCCTTTTTATATGCCCTTATTATATATATTATTGCAATCAAACTAATACCTATAAAAAACAAAGAAGCTATAAAAACAAAACGAGGTGTCTTATAAGAATCAAAAAATATCAATAACAAAAAACCAATTATCCAAAAAACAAAATGAGATAGAATATGCATCATAGCATAATTCAAAACAGAAGAAGTCGCTCGCTTTGCACCCAAATCTTCTTTGATAGCCATAATACGATAAGGCTCTCCGCCCAATGCCATTACAGGAGTAATGTAATTTATCGCATAACCGCTAATAGTCAAACGAAACATGCGTAGCCAAGATAACTTTTTCTTTTCCTCTTGTGTTAAATATGATAATGTTCTCCACGACATAGTATTCAAAGGGTACATCAAAAGACGCGATAGTATGATTAGAAAAATCCACCATTTGACTTTGAGTAAATTTTCTACTAACGCCCTCCAACCCAGATTGTAAAGCATTATCGCAATTATGATAATACCAATGCTAAAAAAGATAGCCCCTATTTTATTTTTCTTATTCATTCAAAAAGTATCATTCCTGTAAGGACGTGCAAAGATACAACTTTTCTATCAATTGGCAAAATATAAGATGGAATCCTTTAAATATTAGTAATACAAAGATTTAAAATAGTTCCTATAACTAATACAAAAGAAAGTAAAGACATATAATACTTTTATGGGTTATACATAGTTTTGTCGTAGAAGTTAAGTATATCAATACAAATACGTCGCATTGTTGTTGCTGGATTCTTTGGATTTATGCTTATCGCCTGCGTATAAGAGTTGATCGCCTGTTGCCATTGCTCCTGTTTTTTAAAGATATTTCCTTTTAAATACCAAGCCATATCGCATTTAGGATTCTTTTCCAACAAGTTATCTACTTCTCGTAACGCCTGTGCGTATTCTTCCTTATCTATAAGCATACGTATTGCCTGCAAACTTTCTTCAATATTCATTATTTATAATAGATTTGTAGCATTATTAGTTGTAAATCATAAATGTTCCAGACTTTTGCATCAACCTGTCGGGTGAGTCCTTATGACGGTAGGACGCATACCAAGTATAAACTCCTTGATTGACATATTTACCATTTACTTTGCAATCCCAAGCCTCATTTATGTCATTTGTTTCAAATACAATGCCTCCCCAACGATTGAATATCTTAAGATTAAATTCCGATACAGCGTCGATGGTCATACGAAACTGTGCATTTATAGGATTAACAGAATGTAAATAAATTCCAGTTGGTGCCCAAATATGATGTTCTCTTACAACGGATATAGGCATTGTTACAGAATCAGTACAACCATAACTCGTCGTCCCTGTCAGCGTTACATAAAATGTTATAGTTGTATCATCCAAAGAGAACGTATGCCTGAAATTTTTATCAGCAGAAGTCGCACCATCGGATATTTCCCACAAACGACTAACAACTCCAACAGTAGCATCTGTAAATGTAACAACAGGTGTCAATTCATCTATATAATTAGGATCCATCTGAATTGTAGGTGTAGGTTTTTTCTCTACAAAAACCGTAACCGAACCCACAGAAGAACAATTCAGTTGAGGATTATTATATGCTGTAACCGTATAACGAGTAGTTAAGTCCGGAGAAACTGTATATTCTATCAAATCTCCTCCGTTTACAGAAACGTCCGAAGATTGCCACAAATATCTTTCTGCGTCTCCTGTAACACCAATGACAGCAGTCTCCCCTTCACAAATTTTTGAATCCTTATGCATCTCTATTGTAGGTATAGGATAGACATTAACAGTAACTTTTGCAGTAGAAGAGCAGTTGGCTGTATTGGTTGTAACTGTAACTTCATAATCTGTTGTTTGTTCTGGCGTTTCTATAATTGAAGATTCCTCAGAGCCAGTATTCCAAAGATAAGTTACATCATTTAAATCTTGCTTTGCTGTAAGCGTCGTAGAAGTCCCCTCGCATAATTCTGTGGCTCCGTCTATTTTCAAGTCAGGCACAGGTATTACCTCCACATTTGCTTCATCTGTTGCACTGCAATATCTATTATCTGTAATAGTCAGCCCTAATATTCCGCTACTCTGTGGCACAAATTCAGCCTTTTCTGTGGTCGTATTAACTAAACCTCCACCTGTGTAAGACCACTGAAATTTGCAATTTTTATCTTTTAACGAATTTTCGTAATCTTTTATGTTGTCCTCAAAATACACTTGTTGTCCTTTGCATATAGAGGTATCCTCTCCAATATCCACTCTTATTCGTCTGTTAAAAATATAAACATCCTCTGTACTTGTACATACTAATTGTCCGTCTTTGTAATTGCGAATCTCAAATTGATAATGTACCTCATCTACTGTTGCATCTTGTTCAACGGTTACAGTACCATTTACTATTTTAACATCTTTCAGAGCAGCAGGTTCGATAAATTCGTACTCATCGCCACCCGAAAAAGTGAAAGTTACTCTATCGCCTGCACAAACTGTATCATATTGATAGGTACTCCATTGATTCATACTAACGGTTTGAGGATTGTCTGCACTATTGTGAGTTATGACAACATTAGGAACGGGTGCCGGTATAACCAATATTGAATCCCAAACACTAAACTCTCCCCCGTCCTCAATACGGCTTAAAGGCATTTCGCAATAATAATAAGTTGGTCCATCCTCTTGGTCTGGTGCAGCAGAATAGTTACCGTTTGCATCACCATTTCCTAACGGTATAAGATTATTATCAGAATCTCCAGGTTTTTTCTTATACCATGTGTATTTCGGAATAAAATCTCCTACAGGTTTTATTCGCCAAGCCTCTTCTTTTGCTTTCCAAGCGGTAGAATTATATGATTGTGTCGTTGTTGTACCTTTATTATCTGGGTCGTAAGCATTGTTTGTGATAACCGTTGCTGCTGTACCATCTGAGTTTTGTATTCCTAAGACGGCATTTGAGCCATTTGTTGCAGTGTAATATGGTTTTTGTTTTAAATAAAATTCTATTGCTCCAGTTGTTTCATACAAAACAATCATAGAAGTGATGTTTGCTGTGTCTGAAGCACCATAATTACCAAACATTGGAATATCGTTAAAAGATATGATACACTTACGGCAAGGATATTCTCCCACAAAGTCAATATACATACCTTGGTCGTTACTTGCCCTACCGTAATCAATATCACAAAACGGTCCATTGATAGAATTGAAAGTCGGATTTACACTCTGCAGATACCCTCCAGTCCAAGTATCTCTACTATCTGGAAATGCTTGAGAATAAGCATATGGGCAATATAGATAATTCATGCCTGTTGGCTCATTATACAAATTTATATTATTATTCTTTGCATATTGTAACAGTCTGCTATCTGAATCGAACAAATGTACCCCTCCATTAGAATTTACTAAAAGAGTTTCGTATGTCTTATCATAAAAATAGAATTGAAACTTTGGCACATCAGAATTAGCCGTAACGGGAAAATAATTGCTAAATGAAAACATTTTGCTCCAACAATCGTCATGTGGCAGTGATATTTTCGTACCTTTATTAAATGCCTGTGGCGGATTATAATCTATTTTTTCAAATTCATAAGATCCTTTTTCTTCGTCAGGCACATTAGGTGCAAAACCTAACGGAGAAAGCAAAACTGAACGCTCATCACAAGTAAGTTCCACGCCATTTTTTCTTTCCTGGTCTGTAAAATCTTGTAATGCTCCGTCCTTGTATTTATAAAGTTGTATATTAGCACAGCCTTGTCCCGATACTTTTTGTTGTTGAGCGAAAACCTCTCCAACACTAAACAATATGTTCAACGTTAGTATAGTAACAAATACCTTGATTACCTGTATTTTCATATTCTAATAAGTTTTTTCTAATTGACGTTGCAAATTTAATAATTTTTTATGAAAAAGACACTAAATAATCTTATGTTTTGCAAAATTTCATAACAAAAGAATATAATTACAACAGTATGAGAATTGTATTATCCACTCCAATCTTACC
>ONOZ01000205.1 GCA_900319595.1 uncultured Bacteroidales bacterium
AATTGTGGGTTGAAGGCATACAAGAAAGAAGTGGTTAAATCTATTGAAGTTTATGGCGAAATGCATCGTTATATACCCGTAATTGCGAAGTGGGCTGGTTTTTCTAATATTGGGGAGAAAGTGGTGCAACATAGAAAACGACAATATGGTATAAGTAAATTTGGAATCAGTAGGTTTATAAATGGTTATTTAGATTTGATAAGCATAATGTTTGTTAGCAAATTTAGTAAAAAACCTATGCATTTTTTTGGAGCAATTGGTTCCATGATGTTTATCATAGGAATTTTGGCAACTTTGGTTTTAGGTGCTCAAAAATTCATTGCACTTTACAATGGCATACCGATGAGACGTATAACAGACACGACATATTTCTATATTGCTTTAACAACTTTGGTAATAGGAGTTCAATTATTCCTTACAGGATTTCTGGCTGAATTGGTTGGCAGAAATTCTCCGACGAGAAACAACTATATAATAGAAAAAGAGAGTAATTTTTAATAAAGATAAATATTTGACATACAGAAGATAAATAAAATGTATTAAACTTTAACTTTAACAAAATCTCTCGTTAAAACATAATGGTATTATTTAGAGAATAAATAAAGAATATTTCTATTTTTATATAGCAAAACAAAGATAATATTATGGATAAGGATATAGAGGATATGACTACGCAAGAAACTTTGCGAGCAGTAGAGGTAAGGCGACAAGTACTTAGTGATAAAAGTATTATCGAGATGATTCACAGAGATGACATAAAACGTATAATGTCAGAATCAATAGAGGTGAAGCAACAAATACTTGATGATAAAAGTTTTGTTGAGAGAATTCTCAAATGTGCAGATGAGATGATACAGGCTTTTGAAAATAATGGCAAAGTCTTATTTTGTGGCAACGGAGGTTCAGCATCAGATGCACAACATTTAGCAGCCGAATTGTCAGGGCGATTCTATATAGATAGAAAACCTCTATATGCTGAAGCACTTCATGTTAATACATCTTATTTGACGGCAGTTGCCAACGATTATTCATATGACATTATTTACGAGAGAATGATCGAGGCTACGGGATGCAAAAACGATATTTTGGTTGGCATATCTACATCTGGAAATAGTGAAAATGTTTGTAGAGCAATGCAAAAGGCAAAAGAAATAGGAATGCATACCATAGCTTTTACGGGTAAAGATGGTGGTAAAATGAAAGATATTGCAGATATTCTTATCAATGTACCATCAAAAACAACTCCGAGAATACAAGAAGCACATATTATGATAGGACATATTATTTGCGAGATAGTTGAAAACACATTATTTAGGAGTAACATATGGTGAACTTTGAATTAACAGACAATACGTCACTTTTTTTAGATAGAGACGGAGTTATCAATGTGAGAAAAATGGGCGGTTATGTACAATCGTACGATGAATTTCACTTTATAGAGGGAGTGAAAGAGGCAATGAAAATTTTTCATAATAAATTTGCTCATATTTTTATAGTTACCAACCAGCAGGGAATAGGTAAAGGATTGATGACAGAGGAGGCTTTTGAAACAATTTCTCAAAAAATGATAACTGAAATAGAAGAGGCTGGAGGAAGGATAGATAAAATTTACCATTGTTCAGATATTAAAGAAAAGTCTTCTCCCAATAGAAAGCCAAATGTGGGTATGGCTTTTATGGCAGCAAAAGATTTTCCACAGGTAGTTTTTTCTGATAGTGTAATGGTGGGAGATAGTAATACAGATTTAATTTTTGGCAAACGTTGCGGAATGCATACGATCTTTATTGATAATCATACTGAAACGGATATGAATAAAGAGCTTATAGATGAAGTATTTGACAGTTTGTTTGATTACGCGAAGAGTTTGAAATAAATAATATAAATAAAACAATCAAGAAAATGAAAGCAAAAGTGATAATTGTAATAGGTGTAAGTATCATAGCGTATGGTAGTGTTTCGCTTAATGCACAGAATCAGATTGATAATAAAGGTAGAAAGCAAGGAGTTTGGGTAAAAAAGAATGATAAGGGTCAGGTTATCTATAAGGGACAATTTAAAGATGATATTCCTGTGGATACCTTCTACTATTATGACAAGAATGGCAAGTTGGAGTTAAAAAACTTTTTTACTAAAAATGGTAAGGAGACTTATTCTCAATTCATTCATTCAAATGGTAGAATTAAAGCAGAAGGAAGATATGTAAATCATATGAAAGATGGAGTTTGGATGTATTATTCAACCAAAGGGACAAAGATTTCAGAAGAGAATTACAAAAATAATTTGAAAGAAGGGCAAGAAACTAAATGGGATATTGAAGGAAAAAATATGATAGAAGTAACTACATACAAGCAAGGTATGAAAAATGGAGATTATTATCAAAGTTTGTACGGAGAGGGTTACTATACTGCAGAGTATAAAGAGGATAGGTTGGACGGGAATTATAAAGAGTTTTATCCGGATTCAACTCTAAAAGTTAAAGGTCAATATGTAAAAGATAAAAAAGATGGAACTTGGGAGATAAATGACATTACAGGCAAGTGTATTCAAAAATTATTTTATAAAAACGATGATTTGATAGGAGACTTACTGTTATTGAATGTACAACAAGGTGTGAAAGAAATTGAACAGAAAGATATTGCAATGTTTAAACAAGCAGGAAAACAAACGCAAATAGTTTTGTTTAATTCAGATAGAATAAATGTTTTTAATAGTATAGGTAGCATTGTACCCTTGACTTCTCAGGAAGCTTTTGTTCGTATTAACGAAAAAAACGAAATATATGTTAATGTAGCAATTATTGAAGGAATTGATATAGATGGAAGTTTGAAAACAAAAATAGATTTTGGATATAAAATTTTCCCAGATAAAGAAGGAACACATCTATTGCAATCCATGTTTAGAACAGGTTTTGATAAATGATATTGACATATTTGCATTGTTATGGATTAGAGAAGCTTTTACTATAAACTCGTAATCCGTATAGGTATATAAGATAGGTGTTAATGCTGTATCAATCAGAGTATAATGCTTGATATAGGTGAAAAAATATAAAAAAAACTAACTAAATGATTGCAAGTAAATAAAAAAGTTGTAATTTTGCAACGTGATACTAATTTGTATAGTATAATATTGTAAGTATACAAAGAACTTTAACATTTAAGTAATAATAAAAAAAACGGAAATATTATGGACGTTAAGAAAATCTTAGCAGACGTTAAGGCAAAAAACCCAGATCAGCCATTGTTCTTACAAGCTGTTACTGAGGTATTGGAAACAATTAAAGATTACGTTAATAAACATCCTCAATATGATGCTCACAAGATTATTGAGAGAATGGTGGAACCTGATAGAGTGTATCAATTCAAGGTTGAATGGATGGACGACAAGGGTGAAATCCATGTAAATAGGGGTTTCCGAGTACAATTTAATAACGCAATAGGACCTTATAAAGGAGGTTTGCGTTTTCACCCAACTGTAAATTTGGATACTTTAAAATTTTTAGGTTTTGAACAGACTTTCAAAAACTCTTTGACTACATTGCCAATGGGTGGAGGTAAAGGTGGTTCAGATTTTGACCCTAAAGGAAAGTCAGATACTGAAATAATGCACTTCTGCCAAGCATTTATGACTGAATTGTTTAAATATATTGGACCAGATAGGGACGTACCTGCTGGAGACATAGGAGTAGGTGGAAGAGAAATCGGTTATTTGTATGGAATGTACAAAAAATTGGCTTGTGAAAACACGGGCGTTTTGACTGGTAAAGGTGCTCAATTCGGAGGTTCTATTCTTAGACCTGAAGCAACAGGGTTCGGTGCAGTTTACTTC
This sequence comes from uncultured Bacteroidales bacterium, assembly GCA_900319595.1. Taxonomy (GTDB): domain Bacteria; phylum Bacteroidota; class Bacteroidia; order Bacteroidales; family P3; genus Scybalousia_A. The sequence continues at coordinate 3,829 of ONOZ01000205.1, forward strand.
GTCGAAAATATGTTGAAAGTCAAAAAAGATAAAATTAAAGGTAAGAAAATTTCTATATCTGGATTCGGAAATGTTGCTTGGGGTATAGCAAAAAAAGCTACTGAATTAGGTGCGAAAGTTATTGCATTATCAGGACCTGATGGATACATTTTAGACGAAGAAGGTATGAATGAAAAGAAAATTGACTATATGTTAGAATTACGTGAATCTAACAATAATGTAGTTAAACCTTATGCAACCAAATTCAAAAAGGCTAAGTTCTTTGCAGGTAAAAAACCTTGGGAAGTTAAAGTAGATATCGCGATGTGTTCTGCAATTCAAAACGAATTAGACGAAAAAGATGCTAAAACTCTTGTAAAGAACGGAGTTAAGTTAGTATGTGAGGTTTCTAACATGGGCTGTACAGCAAAGGCCGTTGAAGTTTTACAGAAAGCAAAAGTTAACTTTGCTCCAGGTAAAGCGGCAAATGCAGGTGGTGTTGGAGTATCTGGTTTAGAGATGAGTCAAAATGCAGAACATTTACCTTGGACTGCAGCAGAAGTTGATCAAAGATTACATGCTATGATGGATTCTATACACGAGAATTGTGTAAAATATGGTCAAGAAAAAGACTATATCAATTACGTTAAAGGTGCAAATGTAGCAGGCTTTATCAAGGTTGCAGATGCTATGATTCAATTGGGTGTTTGCTAATAAGAATTGATAAATAATAATGGAGGAATTTGTTTGCTATAATATTTAATACAATACAAATTATAATGGCAAAAAATTTCTTTTAGGGTATGCGATAGGTTACTATAGCATACCCTTTTGGTAAATAGAAAGTATAATATGAAAAAAATATTTGTTACAATTGTAATACTATTGCATATATTTGGAGTATCGTATTCCCAAGACTCGTTGCAGCAAAAACTTTATTCTCATGTAGAATATCTTGCCTCTGACGAAATGCAAGGACGAGCCATTAATTCTCCGCAGGCAGAGAAGACTTATGAATATATTACAAATCATTTATCTGAACTAGGAATTAAGTTTCAACAATTCAATGTAGAATTAGATAGTTTATTAGATGCCTCTAATGAAATTATGTCTATTGTAAATGATGGAGAGCCAGAAGAACAAAGAACCCTAACCTATCATAATATAATTGCCAATATAGACATTAATAACTCAGAGTATCCCAATGAATATATGATACTTATGGCTCATTATACAGGAAGAGGAGTGGATACTATTAAAGAATGTTCTATAATTAAAAACTCTGCATTGGATAACGCATCTGGAGTGGCCTCTTTGTTAGAATTAGCAAAATATTTGTCTAAAAATAAACATCTTTTGAAGAGAAATATAATCTTTCTGTTTTCCGAATATGATAATGTAGACGAAATTGCTCTTTATTGGGCAAAACAAAATAAGGATAAGAAATTGCAAGTTTGTTTTTCCTTAAGTAATTTATCTATCAAAAATTTAGAAGAATATGATGAGAGTTTTGATTATGTCGTACCAAATTTATTAGATGGTGCAAGCAAAATTATTCAACCTATATTGTTAAAAGACGTGAATTTGCCTACGACCGTACACTATGATACATACCATTTTTTGCCAGTAATAGAAGTAAATGGAGGATACATACATTCTTATTATGAAGATATATCATCTGTCTTGAATTATGAGAGTATGGCAAACATTACAAATCAACTAAAAGATGTAATTATTGCATTTAATAATTCTGACATCAAGGCGTTCTCATTTGATGAGATTAGACAATATAATAAGGAAGATTCATATGATTTTACATCTATTTGGAGAGAAAAAAATAAGTCTTACTTTGGTATTAACTTATTGATAGGTAGCAATAAACATTATTATACCGAGGGAAGAATGACTGGGAAAAGTGCTATGAGTTATTCAGCTGGGATTTTTTACAAGTACCCAATTTTAAGATCTTGTGCTTTGAAATTGGATGTAAATTATGAACGGGCTTATGCCAATAGACATGATGGTAGGTATAAGAGCGATGTTTTGAGTGTGCCATTATCTTTTCTTTTTAGATTGGTTAGTATAGAAAGTTTTGAGGTTTATTATGGCGTAGGAGTATATTACGATTATACTTTGTCTGCAAAACTAAATAATCAAAAAGTAGATTGGAAATTGTTTAATCGCAATGAATTTGGTTGGCAATTCTCGTTAGCTTGGCGATTTAGTAATGTAATTTTAGGGTATTATCAAAAGATAGGAATTTCAGGAATGATGAATGATGCTTACGGCTATTCAGGTCCAATTAAAAATCGTAATCAATACTTTTCACTATCATTCGTATTCTAAAATTGTATGTAAGATTTATTGATAATAGATAAATGGGGGGAAAATGGCTAGTACGATTTGTCCTCCTTTGTGTTTTCAAACTTCTCAATATCTTTTAATTCTATTTTGTCGAAAGGATTATAAATTTTGCTGGCAATATCAGGTATTACTCCTTTTTCTTTTTGAATTCCAACGTTTTTGATAAAACCCGTTGAGCATGAAAATTGTAATTTGGAATGTTTTAATTTTATCAAAATTGGGTCGGTATAGACTGCTTTTATTTGGCATGGTTCTCCGATGATTTTAGATTTTCTGTATTTTTGTAATTGAGAAGCTAAAGTACTTGCTGCCGAAAAGGAATATCGGGATTGAATTACAAAAACGTCTCCTAAAAATCTATTTTTCAGATTATTATACATCAATATTTGTTGTTTTTGATAGAAATCTCCATCTTTGATTTGTGGATAATTTCCTCGTTGCTTTCGTCTTTGAGGAGATTGCTTTAGTGTCAAATCCCACAGTGTTATTTTCTTATTATCTAAAATCAGATATTTCAATAAATGTTCTTCAAATGCAATCAAACCGCCAGAATTACAAGTTAAATCAATATATAATGTGTTGATATTCTTTTGTTTTAGAGTATCAAAAATTTTATCAATCATATTTGTAAAACCTATCCGTTGTTTGAGTTTTTTAGGCATAAAGGTATTTAATTCAAATATTGCTTTGCTTGTAATAGTATCATATTCAAGGTTATAGACTCTATAACCTTTACTTTTTTTATCTTTCTTTGTTGGAGATAGTATGCTTGTTCTTTTCTCTTTGTTTTCATTTATATATGTTAACACGATATCACCATAAATAAAATGCTCTGTAATATATGTATTTAGCATATCCCAACAATTATAATATTCGTTAATTTCTACCCAATTTCTTCGAGAAAGATAATAATCTATAATTATTTCAATATCAATATCATTGACTTTTATTAACCTGTATTTCTCACCTTGCAAGTCAATTAAAAATTGATGTTCATTTTCATTCTTGTATTTTGATTCACAACATATAAAACGTGGAAGATTATATGTAAAATTTCGTTCCTTTAACATTTTTTTAGATGGAGCAATGCGTGTATGCAAATCTGTATATTTATTTAAATAAGAAACGATTATATAAAAATCCTTCTTACTCATTGGTTTATATATTGAGTTTTTGATGCTGTCTATGCATTTTTGAAATTCTGTTTGATTAAGTACTAAAAAACAGTTTGGATGTATTTGTTGCAAATTAGTATAATAGAAATCAATATCCTCATGCATTTGTTTGACAGTTAATATTTTATCTTTATCATCGCAAAAAGCATGCATTGCATACAATACTAAGAAAGATAGCAGATATAATTTCCTCATTGATTGTAATTTAATTTTGGATTTCTTAGTTTTTATCAATGCCTATTCAACACAAAAATCCCCATCATACTACTTTATGACAAGGGAAAGAGAGAATAGTGTGTAAAATAAACAAGGTTTTGCAAACATTAGACTTCTATACATCAAAAACAGAGCCATCTTCTGAAACATCTATCTCATCTAAGGAAGTAAAATTAGCAGCATTCATATCTTCTTTTGCAACTACTTCCTCCATTGAATTTAAAGAAGAGTAATCTCCATGATTCAATTCAAAAGAGCCTCTCATTTTACTTTCTTCTGCATTCATCAAATGGGTTATATCGTCTTGTTCGGACTTATCTTCGTGCAATACCGCTTTATCAAAATCTTCATCTGTCATTTTGTCGTCTATTTTCAAGTCAATTTTCACCATATA
>ONOZ01000204.1 GCA_900319595.1 uncultured Bacteroidales bacterium
AATGGAACTTTCGCAAAAGGCTTTAATCCTAAATTTTGAGATTGATATTGATAATTCAACATCAAACGACTCTGTGTTTGTCTATTATACTGAATATCAATAGACCTCCGAAATATTTTTGAATAAGAATAAGATAACGTAAAGTTTTCTACATCAAAGAAATGTCTTTTGAGCGAAGTACCCATACGTTCCTTTCGCAAGTTCATTAAAGAAAAATTAGTTATTGTAGTATAGTCTTGTACCATATGCCTTAAAGAGTCCCTTTCGTGTTCAGTACGATACGACAATAAGTCATTTTTCAATAAAACATCTGGGTCTAATGGATTGTAACGAGGATTGCTTACAGTCTTAGAGTAATCAAAATGGAAAGGAATACGCAATCCAAAATTATCAGGGAAAAACTTACCTAATTCTAAGTTCGTAGCAATATCAAAAGTTCCTATATTGTCTTGTGATATCGTGGAGATTTTTTGTTCTATAGTTCCAAAACCTGCACTACGATAAGAGCCACTCATTGCCAAATCTCCTAAGTCTGCAAGATTCACTCGCATAGAACCTCTTGCTGCCCACCCAGCCTTCTTATTAAAGTCCGTCAATCTCAACTCATTTACCCATACTTCAACACTTTTTGGCATCATATCGTCGTCATCATTAAGGGATTGTTTCTTCGGATTGCGAATACCAATCATAAAGACCTTAACATCTGCAATATTAGGATTGCCGAGTACAGTAATTTTTCTGTCACCCTTGTATTCAGTGTACAAAGTTGTATTAGAATAATCTCTATTTCCGGAACGTACAAGTACATTTCTTCTTTCTTTGACTTTTACGATGGAATCCAAATCAATATCAATCTCATTTTCATTAGGCCAAATTATTTCTCTATCCAAAGCTGATGAATACCAAGGTGTAAGTTTTATTGGTATTTCATATTCATAGTAATTTGAAATAAAATCCGCCCCCAAACGAATAAATACCGAAACATCCCCGTCTTTATCGTCGTCAAACTCATTTATCTTTTCACCATGTATAAACAATTTCATTTTTTTGTATTGACGCATATCATAATCCATTGTTTTATATACAGCTCTAGCATCTCCATCTCCAAGATTTGTAACCTTCAAACTCATGGCCTGCTCGTTTTGTTGAGTAGCAGAGGTTGTGGAGTACATCAATTCCCTATCAATTCCTGGAGGTAAATTATATGGTACTGGCAACTTTTTTCCATTTTCTTCAATATTGACTGTCCCAACCGTAAAGGTTGTATTTTCATCATGTGTAGAGGGATTATACGTTCCTATTGTAAGCAAATTATCGTCATATTTTCGCCATTCGGCACTAACTAACTCCAATGTAGCAAAGCGTAAAATCACGGGTTCTGCAAAACCCCGAAGAAATGTTCGCATGAAGCGTATTGATTGATAACCATTAATTGTGCCGACTTTCCTACTTGGTTCTCTAATAGGAATTCTAAATAAATACCATTTGCAATCTGTTCTATCTCCGTTAGAAAGCGATATATTTCTTGCAGTTTGAATATCTGTAATATAATTTTCGCCCACATTCATTCTATCTGGTCGCAAATTTATCTCATATTCATAATAATTTTCTGCCTCGCTTAAAGTATTGTCTTGATTTATATCCTCCACATTAGGCAAAGATGAACTTTGAGTACTTTCCCCACTATTTGTTACAGCAGAATTTCCCTCTGAATTATTAAATCTCTTATATCTATCATTGACTTTCGCATTCTCCTTATCATAATCTGCTGAACGAAAATAAGAATAATCATCTGCCGAAGGGTCTGAAAATATTTTGTTGTAGCCTTCACTATTTAGACCCGATTGAATTTTAGTTAGATACTCGGCAAAAAACGTTTGCTCATCTGTTGAATTTAATCCGTCATAACCAATATCTTGATATGGTCTTGAATCTCCTTCATTACTAAAAGCATTCACCACCGATTGTAGCGTTGGAACTCTTCCCCAAATGGTAGTATCTACATTAGCAATCGTTTCCGATGTTGGCAACCCATTTTCATAAGATTTTCGTCCATCACGTAAAATATCTTCGCTTATATCTCCAAGATTAAAATATAACTTACCTCCTTCACTTTGTTCATTGTTTATGAAGGGATCCATCAACCAAAATTCTATATATTCTATGTTTGCAGCATCAAAATCAGTTGCGTCTATCTTACGCATAATGCCACCCCAACGCGATTGGGGATTATTTAAATTACCATCTGCATCTAAACCCGCACTCCATATCGAATTTGTATCAAAATTATATGGCCCCCTTTCAGATGGATAGAACGCCAAATTCAAAGTCCTCAAGTCTGTACGCGAACCCTCCACAATATCTTTATTAGGATATATCTCACTTTGCCTAACTAATCTTGCGTATGGCTGAGAAATGTCGTCTTTACCTATGTTTGAAGGAGCTGCAGGAGTATAAAAATTATCATCTATTATATACCATGCAAGTTTTGCTCTATTGAATCCATACGCTAAACCAGAATTTTTGAAAGTTTCAGGGAACATTGAATTAGGTTCATTAAAATCTTGAGGGGCAGATGCTAAAAACCAGGAATATGAAGATTTTAAATCGTATGAGTGCTTGGAAGTTTCAAAATCATCTATGTATGCCACACCCGAGCGACCTATTGCTGAAGAATTACCTGGTAAAAAGGTCGCCATTTCTCCTTCCAATACAAGATTGCTTTGTGTTTTAGTGTCATAGAAAGGTAACCAATTTAATATCTTCGTAATAAATGGCAAAGAACGAGTCAAATGTAAATCAAATCCTGCTAATGTATTATGTATTGGTTCTTCTCCATAATTGACTTTGTTTGTTAAAGGGCTTTCGTGCAAATTCATTATCGTTGCACCTATTGACAATTCAGGAGATACAGTATAAGTTCCTCTAATTCCCAACATTCTTTTGGTAACCATAGAAAAGGTAGTATTACTTTCAGTAGAAACAGTTATCGGCGTACCCGATGATAAATACGCTGAGTTAATTATCCTAACTCTTCCCATCGCATAGTCCACTGTATAATCTACCCCTTCCTGTAATTTGATACCTCCTGCCATAACAGAAACACTTCCTTGTGGTACATTGACTGCTCCCAAAGAAATTTCACCTCCAGAAGAAGACGAACGATACCTTCCCTCCAAATAGAATTTGTCTTTCTGAGTATATTGCATTGCTTGAGATTTGGTAAGTGTATATAGAGAATCAAAACAATATTTATCGGCAAGTTCATCGTCCTTTAAAATCTCTCGTAAATCCTTACCAAACGGCTCAACATATGGGAAATATACCAAACCTCGCGAAGAATTTATTGTACCAGCACCTATTTCTGCCCCGCTAACAAAATCAAATACTCCATCTGGATACATATTTTGTTGATTATCCATTCTATCCAAACCAAACACTTGTATCAATGGCACACCTTTTAAATCCCCCTCAGTAAAATAACCTGTCTGCACTCCCTCTTCATCTCCTAAATATAGAATATTAAGACGAAAATCCTCCTGTGCAACTTGTGATGAACCAATCCAATAAATATTTTTCATCATCAATTTCCACATCGGATTTTTAGTATTTAAAGAAGAAGATTTCAGAAGTTTTACAACCAAAGTATTAGGGTCTGCTATTCCATCATCGCTAAACTCTCCAACTTGATATATTGTCGAATCACCAACTATTTGATATTGGAAAGCAACCGCAAGAACCTGGTCGTTACTGAGTGCTTGTGTCAAAGAAATAAAACCCAATTTTTCGTTAACTGTATATTCGCTAGGATTCAAACGTCTTGCACTTTCAACCTTTTCAAAATTCTGTCCTGAAACAAAACCCATACCTTGAAGATAACTACTTGCCGAATTGATACTACGTAACATATCTTTATTGACAGCCGTCAATAAATCATTGGAAAGATAGTTATCTGGAATATCACTACCATTCACATTAGTAATATATGGCATTGTTCCAAAAGGTTTATTTTCTCCTAAATCGGCAAATGCAATTACATTTCTATTATTATTAACTGCACTACCAACATTTGTTCTCCAAACCTCAACTTTCTTTATTATTATATTACTATTAAGTACGGGAAAAGTAGTAAGTGCTTTATTATAATTATCATAAAAATATTGTGCAAGGAAGAAATGTTTATTTTCCTCATAATCATCTGCTTTAAAATTAAACTCTTGGGTTTGAGCACCATTTTGTACAGTTATTGTACTACTCTCACTTTTTTGCTGGGAAATGATTGCATCCAATAACAGATTTCCAAATTTAAATTTACCATGAATACCAAATAAATTCTGAACACCAGTTATCAATGTCGTTGGCAAAGGAAACGAAACATATCCTGCCTCTAATAATTGAATTATATCATCTTCCTTGCCATCATATTTTAGTTTAAATAACTCCTTCTCGAAATCGAATGTTGCCCCGGTATTATAATTTAAATTGAAATTTATTGCCGTACCAATTTGTGCTTGAACGTTTAGTTGAATATCTTCATCAAAATCAAAACTCGTTGTACTTCTTTGATTTTCACTTATTGCCATATTTTCGTTACGATTATTTACTATGGCAAATTTCAGATCTAAAGACCCCGTTGGACGTATAGTTATATCCTGTCCTCCAAAAATTGTTTCAAACCATTCGCTATTTACTCTCATTGCAGGAATCAAAGAACTCAAAGACCCATCACCTTTTGACGAAGAGGTTGATGCTGCTACCGTTCCCGTCTTTGTCTTCCAATAAGAATCTATCATTTTGTCCATATCATAGTTTTGATACTCCTCAAATGTCAAACTACGACTTTCCAATACCACATCTCCAACACGTTTTACCAATACATATTCGTTTTTATCAGCATCATACTCAACAGTTTCAGTTATATTGGACGGATTTTTTAAATACAACGGCGATTCTGTACTATCGCTCAATGGAAAATGCAGAGAATCTGGCGGACTTAATACATTATCGTATGTATTTGTGATATCTTTGTGCCAATACTCACAACCATTTCCAGCGAATGCTAAATTTACAATACCGAAAATGCAAAACAATAAAGTTAATATTATAGCAAATTTATTTTTTATCATTATAAGTCATTACATACGTCTTAAAGCCTCTCTCACAAGACTTTCTACATTTAAATTTTCGTTTTCTTTTAACAATTTGTCTAATGTTTTCTCAATAATAACTTTATTAAAACCTAACGTTTGTAATGCTAATAACGCTTCTTGTCTGTTTTTATTGTTTGAAAGTGTGGAAATTGATGTTGTTTGTTCAGAAAATTCCCATTTTTGCAATTTATCGTGCAAATCTATCACTACCCGCTGAGATGTTTTTGTACCAATACCTTTTATTTTACTTATAGTATTACTATCTTCATTGATGATGGCTTTGACTAATTCGTCTGCACTAAGCGATGACAACATCATGCGGGCAGTATTCGCACCAATACCACTAACAGTTATCAATTGTCGAAATAACTCTCTTTCTTTGATGGTCGCAAAGCCAAAAAGAATCTGTGCATCCTCTCTAACAACAAAATGAGTATATATTTTGCCTTGTTTTTTATCCTTTATATGAGAATAGGATGTTAAAGAAATTTCCACAATATAACCAACACCATTACAATCCACTATTACATATGACGGAGTTATCTCTTCAAATTTACCTTCTAAAAATTCGTACATATTTTCCCCAAAGTTTTTATAGTGCAAAGATAACATTTTTATTTCAATTACCTTTAGAAGTTTATATATTTTTTGCAACATGCCTCTTTTTCAGAGTTTCAGCATTGCCAAATAGTAATATTCCACTATTTTTCATGCATAATATATAAAAAATTCTTACCTTTGCGGGCTGAAACTAATAAACAACGTTTGAGACGATACCGTATTCAACCCAAGGCACGAAAGACATTGGCAATATGCAAAAAAGGCCTTTTTATCCTCTAATTAAAGATAAATTAAACTTTTTTTCTTGTAGTTTTCATGCCTATACTATATTACAAATCAGAACTATGATAATTGGCTTTTTTCGATAAAATTTCTTAATTCCAATCTTTCTCTTCTAAAATGAATATATCCTCTACCCTTTTACCACAAATACTTGCTATCTTCAACAAAACCGTGCCACTTGGTGCATATTTACCTTTCTCAATGGCGTTGATAGTCGCTCTTGTTACACCAACCTTATCTGCTAACTCCTGCTGAGATACATTAAGTATTGCTCTCTCTACCCTTAAGTTATTCTTCATTGCTCGCCTCCTTTTTTAAACTATACATTTCAAAACGGAATTTACAGAAAAACAATACTAAAAACAAATCAACAACAAAACGTCTTACGAAAAGAAAACTCACTCCATAACAGAAAAGATAAGCAAACAACAAAAGGACAAAACCTATCTTGATAGCCCAGACCAAACTCTGCTCTCTAATACGACAAGTTAATTCATCTTCAATTTTTTCTTTGGAAAATGCCACCAACATTGCACCAATAAGAAACAATGATGGCACAATAGTCCTAAAAATAGATGTTTCTGCCATAACAAACCAACATCTATCTACTTGGTTAGCAGAATTAAACAATTTCATTGTCGCCAAATCATTATAAATTGCTGGCATTTTAAATTCTAAATTCATAACATCTTCACTAATTAAGCAAAGAAGGAATAAAATTACAGAAATACCTAAAGCAATACCTCCATAAACTTTTGATTTGTTTGGAAATAAATATGTTTTTTTCATTTCTTTATGCGGTTACCTTACACCACCGCAAGGTTTTTAAGTTTAACTTCTATTTCATTTTGCAAAATTACAATAAGTTTTTTAATAGTAAAATATTTTTTACATTTTTTGTATTTTTTTTAACATTCAGTAAAATAAATATTACAAAAAAATTTTTAATATTAGCAAAAAAATAATGGATATTCTACCATTTATAGTCATACTTTCTGAATAGAAATAAATAGAAATATGATTGCTAACTCGTTAATAAACTACTCTACAATAGAATACTAGCATTGATACTTCGTATAGGTAATTTGTAGCCTTTTAGATAAAAGTTATCGTTAATCGCCTATACTTACTATTTCAAAACCTTCAAATTCTTTTAATAAAAAAGACATTGAGGTCCTATATTCCTTTTTATTAGTTTTTATATCTACACTTAC